>SUPR01000009.1 GCA_005191425.1 Candidatus Helarchaeota ASGARD archaeon Hel_GB_B | reverse complement strand
GTAAAACCAAAAAAGTCTTTTTAAATTGATACTAATAATAAAAAGGACTATAACAAATTTCATTTATATATTTTTGTTGGGAAAAGGTTTTTGTAAAAACTCAAAATGTAAAAAAAAATATTTAATACAATTTGATATTCAATTATTCCAAATTGATATTAAATATTTGATTTAATATTTGATTTAACATATGTCCTAAATATTTTGTATCTAAGTTTTTAAACCAAATTTGTGGAGATAATGCCTGTTCCAGTAAGAATTACGATTGCAATAGATGAAGATATGCTAGAAATTTTAAATAAGATGAAAGAAAAGTTTAAAATTTCACAATCAGAGTTAATTAGAAGAGCACTTAAATTTTACAACGATTATTATGAGATTATTCAACAAGTTAGTCCAGATCAATTAATAACATATTTAGAAATGTTGCCCAATGGGGAACATGTAATTTTAGACATTGATCACTGGCTAATAATGTTAAAACTTGTTGAAAATATAGATGAATTCTGGAAAGTACACGAAGAGATTGCTATTGCACATGCAGAAACCCTCCCAAGACAACTTAAATCACCGTTAGAGCTATTAAAAAGATTAGAGGCATGTAATTTCTTCTCTTTAAGTATTGAATCGGGCAATAATTTTACCTTAATTCTGGGTTCAGATCTTCCTAAAAAATTTCTAAGAATTTTTATTGAAAAAGTAGTTGAATCAATGGGTTATGAAGTGGAAATTAAAGAAGGGATATCTAAATTAAGAATAAAATTGATTAAAAAATAAGTATTTAGATAGTTAATGAAAGTAAATTTTATTATTAATAAGTCATATCTTTCTTATTTTTGTTTTTTTTTAATGCACAATTTATTAAAAAAATTATTATTTTCTTTACAACTATACTTTTAAACTCAATTTCAAAATTTTTATAATTACTGTTAATAAGGAATTTCTTAAAGTCATTCAAAATCAAATAAACATAGAAATTGTGAGTGTTCCAATGTCAAACAATGAAGAATTAAAAAAATACGAGAATAAAGAAAAAAATAAAAAAAATAAAAAGGTCGCTATAAAAGAACTGGAAGAACTGACTAATAGATGTCTTCAATGTAAAATCCCAAAATGCATTGAAGGTTGCCCACACAAATTTGATATTCCTAGATTTGTCAAACTAATTAAAGAAAAAAAATATAATAAAGCACTTGAATTATATTTTGAACTTACACCATTTCCAAGTACATTGAGCTTAATTTGTCCACATACATGTGAAGAGTCGTGCGTACTCTCTAAGAAAGGTGCAGGATTACCGGTTAGTAAAATTAAAAGAATATTGTCTACAAATTTTGGAGTTCCGAAATCTTTTTTTAAACTGGAAAAGCGAAATGGAAAATCTATTGCAATAATTGGTTCAGGGCCTGCTGGGTTAAAGGCTGCTTTTACAACAGTTAAATCAGGATATAATGTAACTATTTTTGAAAAATACAACGAATTAGGTGGGATGCTGGTCTTAGGAATACCCGAATTTAGATTACCACGTAAAATAATAAGATCTGAAATTGATAGGTTAAAAAAATTAGGGATTAAATTTAAAAATAATTATGAAGTGGACAAAAGAGCATTCCAAAAATTAATTAATTCAGGAGAGTATTCAGCTATTATAATAGCAATAGGGGCTCACACACCCAGAAAAATGAATATTAAGGGCGAAGATTCTCCAGATGTGCTCCAAGCATTAAATTTTCTTAAAGATTATAATCTTAATAAAAAAATCGAAATTAGAAAAAAAGTAGCAGTAATTGGTGGCGGAAATGTAGCTTTTGATACTGCAAGGGTTTCTAAAAGATTAGGGGCTGATGTTACAATACTTTATAGACGTTCCGAAAATGAAATGCCTGGCAGTAAACATGAACTTAATAAAGTTATTGAAGAAGATATAAAAATTAATTATCTAACAACTCCTATTGAAATTTTAACAAAAAACAATAGAGTAGAAAAGCTTAAATTAATTAAACTAAAATTAGGCGAACCTGATAAATCTGGAAGACCTCGTCCAATACCTATTGATGGATCTGAATATGAAATGGAATTTGAAACAGTAATTGAAGCTATTGGCCAAAAAACCAGTCTTGATATGGTATTTGAAAGATTTGGAATAAATAAAAACAATAATATCCATATTGAAAATGATTTTGCAAAAATTGATAATATCTTCATTATTGGTGATTGTTTTACTGGACCAAGTACCGTAATTGAAAGCATAAAATCGGCTGACCATGCTTGTGAAATGTTAATTAATGATTTAAAATAATAATAATTCTGTAATTATCGTAATTTGTTTTTCAACAATTCTTTTTTTTATTAATAATTGAATACTTTTTCTCTTTTTAAAAAAATAGATTTATTAAATAGAATTTTAAATTTAAATATATGAGCGATTTAGAGTCCAAATTTTTAGGGTGTATTATAGGGTGTGCTGTGGGTGATGCTTTTGGAGAGCCATACGAAGGATCTTTAAGGTCTGATCTAGAAAAAATATACGACCTAAGTTCTAGATACCGCGGACGATATACTGATGATACTCAATTGACATTAGCAATTGCCAATTCGTTAATTGAAGGACGTGGATTTAACATAAATATTTTAATAGACAATTTTATTAAATGGTTAAATGAGCCACCTATAGGGCCAGGTTATGGCTGTTTATCAGCTATACTTAATTTAGCAAAAGGGATTAGAAGTCCATCAAATTCCGGTGGAAATGGGACTGCAATGAGAGTATCTCCTATAGGCTTATTTTATCATAAAGAAAAAGATTTAGATTTATTAAAAAAATATGCTAAAGAATCAAGTCTCTTGACCCATAATCATTGGGCTGCTACTGCTGGAGCAATAGTCGTTGCAAGAGCGGTGGCTTATGTAATTAATAAACCTAAAATAGATGAATATGATTTTATAGATACTTTAGCAAATTTTATTGATGACCCTGAATATCGAACATTTCCTAAATATATAAGGGAACTTAAAAATTATCTTGAAATACCTGTAAAGGACGCACTTAAAGATTTAGGCCTTAAAGGTGTAGAACATCCCTTTATCGATATTTTTAACACGCCTGAAATAAAAGGTAAAGGCGTGATTTCTGGATACACTATCCCTACAGTTTTATGTTCTCTATATTCATTTATTTTATTTCCTAACAATTATCAAAAAAGTATCGAAGAAATAGTACGCGGTGGTGGTGATACTGATACCACAGGTGCAATATGCGGTGCAATAAGCGGTACCTTCAATGGAATAGAAAAAATACCGTCCTCTTTAGTCAATCATTTAAAAAATAAGGAACAAATCATCTCTACAGCTAAGCAATTATATAAAATTTATGTTGAAATTAATGAATAAAATCTAATGCTTTAATAATAAATATATTATCACAATAATATTTGCTATTTTTATTTGAAATATATATTGCCCTCTAACTCCAGAAATACCATCAAATCTCCTTTGCTATCTTTTTTTGTCGGTTCATTTTATTTCGTGGTGTTTAAATACAAACTTAAAAAAAAGAAATTAACTTTTATCATTCTCCCTATTTCTGGTTATATATAGGGTTGAGTAAAATTTAAATAACAAATTAAGTGTTTAAAACCCTTTAAAATGTGAAAAAAATGAATGAAAGGACCACTTCAAGCCATATAGAAAGTACCAACTTATTTGAAAAAGAACTAGAAAAACCGACCATATTTAAGGACGAGTCTAAATTATCTATAAATTATATACCATCAATACTTCCTCATCGAGAAAATGAATTAAAAAATTTGATTAATGAATTTCGCGTAATTATAGAGCACCCAATGAAAGCTAACCGAAAAGTGCTTATTACTGGACCAGTAGGTACTGGCAAAACTGCAATTGCAAAATCGTTTGGACAGATGCTAAAAAGTGTTGCAAAAAAGCGTAACCTAAATATTTACTATCACCACGTCAATTGTAGAAGAAATAGGACATATTCATTAATATTAAAAAATATTATCTTATCTTTCTATTCTGCAATTCCTAGTAGAGGATATTCTCCAGAAGAGTTATTAGATATACTAAAAGATATTTTAATCAAGGAGAAAAAATATATAGTCCTTACTCTGGACGAGTTAGATTATATGGTCGATAAATCGCCAATCTTATATGACTTGACTAGGTTAATGGACGAGGAATTTAACTCTGATCAATATATCTCATTAATAATAATCGCAAGAAATACATCGTTTCTACACCTTTTGGACAAGTCCACACGTAGCACACTCCAAAATCCTTGTATAACCATGAAGAAATATACTGCAGAACAACTTTTTGATATTTTAGCAGAACGGTGTAAAGAAGCATTTTACAGTGGTACTGTTTCGAAGGAAATTTTAGAACAAATCGCAGAAACTTCGGCAGAATTTGGTGATGCCCGTTATGCTCTTGAATTACTTAGAGTAGCTGGGGGCGTGGCTAATAAAGAATGCAATTTAAAAATATCGCCCGAACATGTCCGTATAGCTCAGTCCAATATTCATCCAATGATCAAGCGCGAAATACTTAGAGACCTGACCTATAACCAGAAAATATTATTACTTGCTATTGTACGAAAACTCAAAAAAGAAGAAACTGTTTATGTTGAAATTAGTGATGTAGAAGACCAATATGCAATTATCTGTGAAGAATTTAACTTTAAAGCTACTCAACATACCACTAATTGGAATAATATTAAAGATTTAGAAACGACTTTTGGCATTATAAAAACTAAAGTCTCAGGTAAAAATAAACGCGGACGATCTACCTTAATTAGTATTAATGATGCACCACTTGAACTACTCGAAGAAGAATTAACACAACTATTGGAACAATCTTAAAAAGGTGATATATATGCAAATACAAAATGGTACCTCCCCCTCTAATGAAAATGTCGTCTCAATCATTGACCTTTTATCTTCAAAAGGTAGAGTAAAAATCTTATATTTACTTGCAAAATATAATGAGCTAAACATTACCCAAATCGTAAAAATGACTAAAATGAACTCAACTCAAGTCAATACTCATTTAAAATATTTTGTTAATAATAAAGTTATTGAAGAAAAAAAATTCGGTAGAGTTAAAATTTATCGCTTAATGACTGAATATTATAAAATTAAATTATTACAGACATTTTTTACACATTGGGATTAATATAGTAAGCGGATTAATATAGTAAAATCGGATGAAATGTCCAAAATTGGAATAATATATAGAGTTTTCGAGTTTTTTACAAATATAAATTTTCCTGCAGCTAAGCATCAAGCGATAAATGATACTATTGATGAAATAGATATAAAAACATAAAAATAGAAATAAACTAAATATCCACCCACAATAAATAATATTTTATAATAAATTGAATTAAAAAATAAATAAAAAATAAAAAAGATAGGTGTAAAAGTAAGCCTCCTTTTGTTAAAACACTCCAAGAAATTTTGGAGAATGTTTTTATGGTATCGATCTAAGCGCTCTACCCGTCCCCTCATCTTGGCACTTCATCGGGGACTTATTTGAGCTTGCTTCCACAGTCATGAGCCGTTTCAACGGTCCCATACTCCTCTTCAACGGGTTAACTTAATTTTGTCACCAAAATCTTCTCGAAAGATGAAATCTTTCTCAGCCGCTTCATCATCATTTAGAGTATGGACGTGTCGTTTCTGCTCTCAGAGGTAGGCTCTCGCCTAGTAGCTTTAAACCGCTACACTGTCGCCAAGTGGAAGGGAGGACTTTCCTCAGGCGCAATACGCCCGTAGACCATTCTTTTACTCCTATCTATTTATTTTTTTTCATGATCATATTTAATTTTTATCAATTTTTTATCGACCCTATCGTTAAGCTATATATATATTAAGGAACAAAAAATTGGCTTTTAGAGTACTTTTCTTAGTAAGATTTAAATTCATTAAAGACGTTAAAAAATAAAACAAAAAATCATTGAAACGAATTATTTCAAATAACCTAAATATTTTATAAACATAAAAATTAATTATAATTAAAAATTGAAAAGAGATGATAATTTGGCGGATAAAGAAGAGTCCACCGAGTCCAATTGTCAAGAATGGGATATAAAAACTCTCTATAAAGTAGCTTTTGAAGATATGGTCGAACAAAGGACTACAATGATGAAGTTTTTATATAAAGAATATGGGATTGAAGCTGTTGAAAAATTTTTTCTCCAAGATAACCCAACATGGGCTGAAACACTCAAGGTCGGCAAAATAAAAAAAGCAATAGTAAAAGCACTGAGTCATTTAGCTCCAAGGCAAATTATGAATAAAGTCGCCGAAATGATTATTGAACAAGCTCAATATTTAGTCCCTCTTGATAAAATAGATTTTGTCGAAACTGACGAGAAAAATATGAAAATTGTAAGAATAACTAAATGTCCTGTTCGTAGACAGTTCAAAAAGACTATTAAAAAGCTAAATTTTAATGATATAAGTGAATCCTGGATATGCAGCTTTGCATGTGTCCCCGTTTTAAGCCAATATTGCGCGATTGGAAACATTTCTCTTATTCAGGAATATGATGAAGAGATCAAAGGATGTTATTTAAAATTATTTTTAGAAAATAAAATTGATGATGAATTAATTCCAGAAAAACCAAATCAACCAATTCCCGCTGAAAATTCCAGAAAATAATTTTTTTTAGTTTTTTGCATCTATTTTTATCAATAATTTTAATAATTTAAAATTTTATTTAAAAGAATAAAAAATTTTAATTGTACTACATTTTTTAAATTTGAATTGAATTGACGGTTTTATATAATTTTTATATTTTAGTTTATTTTTTTAATAATTGATTTGCTAGTGTCATCCCGCTTGAAAGTGCAAATTCTGTTCCTATTCCTGAGATATTCTTACCAATTCCACATCCCACCAAATAAAGTTCATCAATCGGCGTAAAGAAATCAAGTTGATTTTTACCGACTTGGTCAATTGTTTGTCCAATTCTATTAATTGCCCCATCAACATTATTCCATAATTTCATTGCTGTTTCAGGTGAAAATATATCTACCCATTTAATATGCTTTTGGATGTGGGGAAATACGAGTTCTAAACATCCAAGGACATTATTTTTAATTTTTTCAATATTAATTCCCGTATCTACATATGGGGCATATACAGTACCTGGAAGTAAAAGTTGCTTACCTTTTGGTGCAAGTGATGGATCCATTATTGAAGTAGCTGGTATAAAAATTCCTATTGGTATTTTAGATACCTTATTTTTTAAGGTCATCTCAAGTGTTTTTTCCATTTCACTTGTCAATAAGAATTGAAATGGTTCATTTGTAATTGGACTATCAAGTGCAATTTTTAGGACTAATGACCTGATCGAGGGTTTTAATTTTTTAATTTTTTCTTTATATGATTTTTCAGTTATCTCATTTTTACATAATTGCAATATTGTTTCTTTAGGGCCGACATTACTTATAATTTTATCGCCCATTATTATTTCATCTTTTGAAGTTTTAACACCCACAGCCCTATTGTCTTTAATAATTATCTCATTTACGGTAGTGTTGAACAGAAATTCTCCTCCAAAGTTTCTAATACCCTTACATATTACGTCTGGAATTGCGCTACAACTTCCATATGGATATCCAAAGCTTAATCCATCATGGTCCATCCATACTGATTTTATGCTAGAACTCATAACATATAATAAAGTTCTTAAAAATTCACCTGCAGAACCTTCATGGGGCATTACACATAGACCTGCCATAAATAAAAAGTATAATATTTGATTTACTCCCGCTCCAAGGTCTAATTCTTTCATATATGTCTGAAAAGGGACATTATCCAACTCTCTGGTCTTAGGAATTGAAATATTTTGTACCAATTTTGACATTTTTCCAAAAATATTTTGAAAATTATCTTTAGAAATTTCTAATTCATTTAAATTTGTATCATTAATCGGAATACTTAATGTACTTTTTTGGTTAATATCTATTCCAAATGGTCCAAAAGCTGAATTTTCTTTTAAGATGTAAGATGGCATTCTATGTAAATGAAAGAATTTTAATAAATTTTTAACACCTAGCTGACTTGTAATTTCTCCAATTGGCCCATATTCAGATCTAGTAATAATATGTGTCCCATAGTCTATTGTAAAACCATCTTTCTGATACGAAGAGCATCGTCCTCCTGGTTTATTATTTTTTTCAATAATTAATACTTTTTTCCCATTTTTTACTAATATTCCTGCTGCTCCTAAGCCTCCAAGACCACTACCTATAATTATATAATCATATTTTTTCATGGGGTTCACCAAGATTTTTTCGCTTACTTAAAACAAAATTTCTTTCAATAATATAAAATGTTATATTTATGAAATTTATTTTAGTTCAAATAGATTTAGTATAATTAGAAAAAAATAAGCGTGAATTTTTGATTTCAATACTTTTTTATCATTAATTTCTAATTAAAAGTCATTCAAACTGAATTATCATTTTAATGGTCTATTTATCCAACTAATAAAAAAAATAAAATAAAATTTTAAAGGATAAAGATTTTTGATTCACTCATCTGATTCCTTTATATTGAATTTTGAATGGATAAATTCCACGACTTTTTTAATATTAGTACCAGGTCCGTAAACTCCTGCAAATCCTCTCTCTAAATAATTTTTTTTATCTCGTGGTAAAATAATTCCACCCAATAATAGCATTCGGTTCTTTAGTCCATTTTTTTCCACAAGATCAAGAAATTCAGGAATTAAAATTTTATAGCTAGAAGATAAAATTGACAGGCCAATAATATCTGCATCCTCATCAATACTTGCTTTAATTATTTCTTCTGGAGTACTATTTCCAATATAAACTACTTCCATTCCAGATTCTACAAAAACTCTATTGACAATTTTTATTCCTCTATCATGTCCGTCCAAACCAGGTTTTGCAGTTAATACCTTCAATTTTCTTTTCATAAAAATTGACCTCCTTCTCTCACAAGAACCTATAATCGGACCACATAGTTTTATAACATTCTCCTAAAGTTGCACCTGCTTTATAGGCGTCAATTAATGCTCGCATAATATTGACTTTTGGATCTTTTTCTTTTGCATCACATACTCGTTTTAATTCTTCTATTGCAGCTTTCCATTTTTCTGGGTCTCTCTCTTTTCTAACTCTTTGTACTCTGGCGATTTGATGTTCTGCTACCTCTTCAGGAATTTCATGGATTTCAATATCTAACTCTTCATCTTCTAAAACATATTTATTAACCCCAACAATTACTCTTTCACCACTTTCAATTTCTTGCTGATATTTATATGCATTTTCTTCCAGTAAATTAGCAATCCATCCATTTTCAGTTAATTCTACGGAGCCACCTTTCTCTTGCATTTCTTTTACCATATTATAAATTCTTTCAGCTAATTCATTGGTTAAAGTTTCGATATAATATGAACCCGCAAGTGGGTCAATTGTATTCATGATACCTGATTCTTCGGCTATAATTTGTTGTGTTCGTAAAGCAATCATAGCTGCTTTTTCAGTTGGAAGTCCCCATGCTTCATCATAAGCATTAGTATGGAGTGATTGTGCACCACCTAATACAGCAGCTGTAGTATGAAGAGTACCACGGATAATATTATTAAGAGGTTGTTGCGCTGTATAAGCTATACTACTATTTTGGACATGCATCCGTACTAACATTGCTAAAGGATTTGTTGCACCTTTTTCTTTCATTAATCTATACCATACTCTTCGTGCAGCTCTAAATTTCGCTATTTCTTCGAAAAAGTCATTTTCACAACAAAACATAAATGATAAACGTTCTCCAAATTCATTAATATCTAATCCTCTCGCCATAGCTTTTTCAACAAATGCAAGGCCATTTGAAAAAGCAAGCGCAATTTCTGAAACTGCATCAGCCCCTGCTTCTCTTATATTGCGTCCAACTATGGATATTGGGTACCATTTAGGCATATATTTTGAACAAAATTCAATAATATCGACACAAATCTCAACTGAATAATCTATAGCACCCTTTCCACGTCTGGTTACATCTGAAGCTAAAGCTCCACAACCCTGAATTGCATTAAACATATCACTTTGAACTGTTCCTCTTAATTCTGATATATCTACTCCGTCTAATTCTGCCATTGCAATATACATACATAAAACATGAATGGCTGTTATTTGAGAAACTGAATATTTTTTATAATCTATATCTTTAAATATTGCACGCATATCTTCTAAACAGCAACAGTTCACTCCGTCTTTTCCAATTTCTCCTTTAGCTCTAGGATCATCTGGGTCAATTCCTCGATGAGATGGTAAATCATATATTATATTTAATCCTGTTTGCCCTTGATCAATTAAAAATTTAAGCCGTTCATTTGTATCTTCAGGAGTACCCGTCCCACAAATTAATCTTTGTGTCCAAAATCTGCCTCTATGCATTGTAGGATAAACCCCTCTAACAAAAGGCGGAACACTCGGATATCCAATGTCTCTATTATAATCAATATCTTTTATATCATCTGGTATATATAACCGTTTAATTTCAATTCCTGAGTCCGTAAAAAATTTCTTTTTTCGTTCTGGAAACCTTAACATAAACATCTGAACAAATTTGTCCCAATCTTCATATGTTTTTATATTATTTATATAATCAATCATCTGTTGCTTAAGTTTTGCTATCGAATCTCTCTTCTTTTTTTTGCGACTTTTAATTTTTTCTTTTTTCTCGTCAGTCAATTAATTCACTTCCTTTATCACGTCGATGCACTAAATAAATTATTAAATAATTTGTTTTATTTAAATTTAAATTATTTTATTATTATAAAACATATTAATTTTTTACTATTTTTATTCTGGATTTTATGAAGAAACAATTTCTATAAATAAGAAGATTGATCTATAAATAAAATCTTGACCCAAATTTTTTAATATTTGATTTATATTGTTTTTTTAAAGTAATATTCTAAATTTTACATCAAATTTTTTACACATATAATTTTTGCTTAATAGAAATGAAAATTGTATAATTAAAAATCAATTTAAAAAAGATTCTATTAGTAACATTACTATATACCGATAAAATAGAACAAAATGTGCTAGAAAATCTAGAATAATTTGAAAATATAATATAATAAAATAACTA
Organism: Candidatus Helarchaeota ASGARD archaeon Hel_GB_B; assembly: GCA_005191425.1. Taxonomy (GTDB): domain Archaea; phylum Asgardarchaeota; class Lokiarchaeia; order Helarchaeales; family HEL-GB-B; genus HEL-GB-B. Next base: position 42,348 of record SUPR01000009.1, on the reverse strand, counting down.
ACTAGTTTACTTTTTATAAAAATAAGAATAGTAATTTAATAGAAATTTAAATTAAACAAAATAATTAAAGTATTTTTGCAATATATTCAACAAGATCCATTATTTCTATTTTTTCAGTGTTTTTTTCATTAGCTTGAGATAAATTTAATTTACAAAATGGGCATGTTGACATTAGAATATCAGAATTGGTACTAATAGCTTCATTCAAGCGATCTATAGCCGTAGCCATCGCCATATCATTAAAAGCAGACTTGACTCCACCTCCAGAGCCACAACACCATGCATTTATCCTGTTTCGGGGCATCTCGACCAAATTAGAAAATGAATTTATTACTTCCCTTGGCTGTTCATAGACTCCCAAATGTCTACCTAAATGACATGGGTCGTGATATGTTATAGAAACATCTTTTTTATTGAAATTTAATTTTCCCTTTTTGATCAATTTTTGTATGAATTCAGAAATGTGTTCCGTTTTAGGTTTCAGTTTTAATTCAGACAGTTCATCGTAATCTTTTTTAAATGCACGATAACACCCTGCACATGAAAATAGGATTTGTTTAGCTTTTGGGTATTTATTATTAATAACTTTTATATTATGTTCCATGACCATTTTTCCTTCATTCATCTGGCCAGTCCTAAATAATGGACTTCCACAGCACCATTCATCATCTCCCAAAATAGTATAGTCAATGTTTAATTTATTTAAAATTTCAATGGTGGACTGAGCTATTTCTTTTGTTCGATATGAGCTAGTACAACCTATATAATAAATAATTTCAGCATCTGGATTTATTTTAGCATCTTTAAAACTTTTGAACCTTTTTGAATGTTCTTCTCGGTATGGATTATGCTCTTTTTTAATTGATTCCGCAAATCTTTTATGTTGAGGCATAGGTCCAATACCATCGGCGACTAATTTTCTTCTAACTGCTTCTATTACATCTACAGGTGTTAGGTCCTTTAAAAATGAGCAATTTGCTTGGCAAAGTCCACAGGTAGTACAAGAATAAATTATCTCCAGAAGTTTTTCAGAAGGATATGGAAGTTCTTCTTCAATTATACCTCGAGCAATTTCCATTCGTCCTGATGCATGATGGGAATCAAACTTAAAATATTTTCCTGCTGGGCATCCATCATAATAATTTTCATCTGTCAGATAATAAGGATTAATATATGCGCAGCAAAAACATTTTGTACAATGCCAGACATCTGCATGAAAATCTTTAAGTTCTTTACTCATTAATATCATCTATTTTAATTTAAATTTCTACATACTTAATCATTGTTTATTAATTTAAGCAAATCAAGTCAAAAAATTAATGATAATCAATAAAAGATTTTTCCTGGGTTTAAAATATTGTTTGGATCGAACCAATTTTTTATTATTAAGATATTATTATAATATTCGGGTATTTTGGAATAAATAAGGTTTATTAGATATTCTCCATAGGGGCGATCAATAATTCCACCAAGATTAATAACTATTTCACACACTTCTTGGTATAATTTTTGAATTCTAAAGTAATCGTCCACATTATTATGGTTCGAATGAAAATTATATTCATAATAAAATGTTCGCCCCTGCTCAATAGGCATGATAAAACCATACAAATTATCTATCGGATAATTATAGTTATTAGCGACATATTCAACTTGTTTATCAAAATCTCTGATCCTATCTTTTTCAGTATAGAATGAAATAGTTTGACAATGACCTTGATAATACCTAAAATTGATTAATTTATTGGGTAATTTAAATTCATTTAGAAAAATTTCTTCAATATTATTTATATTTGTAAGAATTTCCAGTGTATTAATGGAATTAGAAAGTTTAAAATCTTCAAGATCTGCAAGATTGACTTGAAGTTCTTCCTCATCGTATCCTGCAACTCGAAGCACCATTGTCCAATCTGGTAAAATATCTATTAATTCATCTACTTGGTCAAAATCCTCTGCAAGGATACTAGCCATATTTAATTTACTAATAATAAGACATTCTTTACCGATATCTAATTTTTTAATCTTAGAAACTATGTCTAATAAAGAATCTTTCTCAGCATTATATGTAAAAATCGATTCAAAGGGATATTTGCGTTTGATTTTAACAGTCATCTCAGTAATTATACCCATAGTGCCTTGGGCCCCTGTAAATATTCGGGAGAAATCTGGCCCAGTTACTCCATGAGGTGTTAAATTTTTAAATTTTGGTGTAGCTTCTCCAGACCCAGTATGAAAATTATCACCGTTTGGGAGCAAGACGTCCATATCGAAAATACATTGCCACCCATTAGACAAAATAGGTATTGGACCACTTAGAAGTGGAGTGCGCTCAAGATATGTAGATAATATTGAATTTTTACATGATACGCCCAAAGGCATCATAACTTGAAATCCTAATTTATCTAATTCTTTTTGTAAATCTTCAAATGTGACTCCTGGCTCGACTGTAGCGTACCTATTAAGTGTAGTATCAATTTTTTTAATTTTTTTCATTTCTTGGAGGTTTAAAAGAATTCCACCATAACTTGGAATCGCAGCACCAAAATAATCTATTTTAGAAGATTTTGGAGTAATTGGAATATAATTTTCATTAGCAAATTGGAGTATTTTCATAACTTCTTCTTTTGAATGACAGGTAACTATATAATCTGGAGTTGATCCAAAATTATTAAAATCTCTTGAATAAATTGCTAATTCATAAGGATCTATTGATACATTATCCTCTCCAACAATTTTAATAAGCTGCTCAATTATCTCATTACTCATATTTTACACCCCTTTAAATTAAAAGACTTGAAATTGCTTGGATTGAACTGTCTATATTTTTAATTATTTTATTTCGTAGATCAGCCCGTAATAAAATTGCCGTTGAAACAGCAAGAAATATCCTTACAATTAAATCAGCGAGATACTCACGATCATGGTCAGGAATATTAATTGAAAGTGGATTATCTGGCGGTAATGAAATAAATTTTAAAAATTTAAAATTATTCTCAAAAAGAGCAATTAAATGTTCACTGGACAATGATAAATTAGGAACATTTGACAGAGAATCTATAAATTCTATGTTTATCAATATAGAATCTGACTTGACCTCAATAAGAACCGGTTTCATAAAATCAAATTTTAAGACTACTTTTTTACCTTTTTTGTTAATAAATTGTTCTTTTATATGTTCTCCTATTTTTTTATCATTGATTAGCACATTTAATATATTATAATTTAAAAAATTGTTAAGAAAATCGATAAGCTTATCTGTGGGCAATTTATTAGATTTAATTCCTTGAATAAGTTTTTCAACTAATTCTAAATCAAATTTTGTTTCTTTTATAATCGAATCTAATGCAATACCCATCTCTTCAATTCCAAACAAAAAATATCTTTCACTGACCATAATCTACCACATAAAATTAATTTAAATTAATTTTTTTAAACCTCATCTAATTTTTATTTAAAATTTTTTCAATCTATTTTTTTTATCTATTTGATTTGACATAAAAACTTTAAGATTTTATTATAAATACTATTTAATTAAATTACAGACTTAAAATTTTAAGCACCTAAATGGTTTTTTATTTAAAGAAATATTGCTGAATTCCATTCCAAAATAACTTAATTTAAATTAACGAAAAATAGAAATATTTCCCCCAAATTTTTTCTAACGTTATTATGATTAATTTAACAACGAAAGTAATTTGTAAGAAATGTTCATGATTAAAAAAGTCATTATTCTCAAATTTTAAAATAAATTTTAAAAATTAATTAAATTTGGTTAATTTAAACTTATTCTATGTAAAGTTCGTGCTTCTTTTTTAAAATAAATTGAAAACCAGACTTATTAAACTTGAATATCTTGAATTATTAATCAAATAATTTTATAATTAAAACAAAATTTCATATAGTATTGAAAAAGTTAAAATCATAAAAATAATCTTAATTCATAGCATAATTCAGATCTATAATATATTGAAATGAGAAAATTAAAAATTAATTATATTTAAAGGAAAAAATTAAAATGACAGAAGAACAACATCCATTTATCGAAAAATTTGCTTTTAGCGTTGGAGAATTTTCAGATACTGTTGCATATCAGTCTTTTACTTATTTAATATTTACATTTTATTTTTCAGTAATCAAATTAAATGTGAATTGGATAACATTAGGGTTTATTATTTGGTCAATTTGGAATGCTCTCAACGATCCTTTAATGGGGTTATTATCTGACAGGACTAGGACTAAGTGGGGCAGGAGAAAGCCATGGATATTAGCTGCTACAATTCCGTTGTCTCTTGTAATGTTTTTTCTATTTACTCCTCTAGGTTATACTGATTTCGGCAAATTTATCTATTTTTTAATAATAATTATGGTATTTGATGGTGTTTACACTATGATGTCATTAAACCATACCAGTTTGTTCCCTGAAATGTATATAGATGATAAGTCTAGGGCAAGCGTTAGTAGTATGCGGCGATATTTTACAGTTGTCGGTCTAATTGTGGCATTTGTTATACCAACTTTATTTATTGAAGACCTTACAAATAAGTCTGGTCTACCTTATACAATTAATCAATATCAAATTAATGGGGCTGTTTTAGGTGTTATTATATTTATTGGATTAATAATTCTATTAAAATGGGGTATAAAAGAAAAAAAGGAATTTAGAGATGATGCACTGAATACTCCTAATATATTTAAAGCATTTAAATATACTCTTAAGAATAAGTCATTTCTTTTTTATGTAGTAGCTGGTCTAATGAATTGGTATGTTTTTGGTATGCTACCGACAATCATCCCGTTTTATGGTACCTATGTTCTGCATATTGAAAAAGAGAGTATTCTTTTAAGTGTTCTACTACTGGTTGCCTTTTTAATGTCAATCCCAGGAATTTATATTTGGAAAATAATTGGATTCAAGATTGGTACTAGACAAGGTCTAATGCTTTCAATGTCGACTTGGGCTATTGCAATGATACCGTTCTATTTCATTTCAAATTTTATTTCTGGTCTTATTACAATGGTCTTCGTTGGAATCGGACTTGCTGGGTCATTATACTACATAGACCTTATTATAAGTGATATAATTGATGAGGATGAACTAAAGACCGGTGTCCGAAGAGAAGGTGGCTATTATGGTATTAATGCATTAATTATTAGGTTGTCTACTATACTAATATTTGTGACTATTGGTCTGGTCTTAAATACTACTGGCTGGTATGTTTATGACCCGGGTGCTTATAGTTTAAAAATAGAACTTGGTCTAAGGTCTTTGATGTTTATTTTTCCTGATATTGCGTTAGTGATTGGTATAATTTCTCTTTATTTTTATCCTTTACACGGAAATAAATTAAAAGAGATTAGAATGGCAAGGGAAAAACTACATACAGAAAAAAGAAGTAAAGTGAAATAAAACACAGGTTAATTTATTTGGATATTTCTTTAGATTACATTAATTTATTTTTATATTCTTTTTTTTTCAAAAATTTAAATTTGTGATAAAAAAAGATTTCTATTGGAAATGAATTTTCCCTAAAAATTTGTTATGTGTTTATTTTTTTCTTTTTAAGCTATAATTAATCATCTTCTTTATGAAATTGAAAATATCTCGGAATGCATGAGTTTTTATCATTCTTGGAATAACTTTAATGATAGATGGTTTAATAAATGGTGCCGATAAACTCATTACATTGTTTAGGTCGAAATATCGTTGGGGAATATTAATACCAATCGATCTATTTACAAGTTCTGATAATTCTAAAATATTAATTTTAGAACCTAATTTATTACTCCAAAACCTTGCTGAATCTTCGTAAACCAATGCACAGCCCATACAAGGAGTAACCAAATTTTTAGACTCATGTTCGATAAGATATTTATATAAATCTCTTTGGATTGTATAGGCTTTGTCTTTTCCTATTAATTTTATATTTGTGCCCATTCCTTGAGTTTTTGTAGCAATCAATCCGCAGCAATATGCATTTTCTCTAATATTATTTGCTTCTACCAATTTTATTCCTGGAATATTATTAAGGATTTCTCTAGGCTCATCATATACTGATTTTCCCACTTTTGCCATTCTGCGTCCAATAGAACAATTATCTTGATATGTTACTACAAGCGGGACTTCACCTTTCAATTTAATTTTCTCTTCTTTAATTAATTCTAGAATATATTCACTAACATGCATCATTTTTATTGGGTTATTCATAATTCTTAAGTAATTTAAAGGTAGAATAAGTCCATATTGGGATAAATCAAATTGATAAATAGTATAACACCCCGGACAATGTAATAGCAATCGTTTCGGGCGTGGTGTCAGTTTTAAATAATTTTTCATAACTTTATATGTGTGTTTGAGCCAGATATCAAAATAACCCATTAAAATATAAACAACTCCACAACAAAAAGCAGGGTTTCCAATGGTTATATGGTCGATTCCAGCCTGTTCAAGAATTGAAATTGTTCCATATACGGAATCTGGTATTGCATTTGTATGGCCACACCCTCCAAAAAAGCAGACTTCCGCACCCTTATCTGAATATCGTCTTGCTTTTTCTATAGCTTTTCTTTCTTTAATTTGAAGTTCGTCTTTAGTATCATACCACCCTGGTACAAGTATTTTCCCTGCAATTGGCCATAAACTTTCTAAGACGGGGTTATTCTCATCTTTAAATAAAAGCAGACGAACCAAACGTATTAAAATTGGAGCTTCATTTTTTATAACTAATAATCCCCTCAGAAGTACAATCATTGGAGACCTAGGTATCTTTTTATCGTCAGGTAACGGACATTTATTATTACAATGTTCACATATACCGCAGTTCCATATAAATTTCTTGGTCTTTTTACTTAATTTTTTGTCTAATTTTTTACTTAACAGAAATTTCTTGATTTCACCCATTATTTGTCTTCCGTCTTCTCTAGAATAATCATGAAAAACACAATTTTCGATACATATTCCGCACGCAGTACAATGTGTAGCAAATTGTCTCATTAAGGGAATGATTTTTCTCTTTTCTTGTTCAAAATTATAATCAAAATCTTCCATTTCAATTACATCATTTAATTTTTATTTCAAGTTATTTTTAAGATTTAAAGCGATTCAAGGCGTTTAATCCATTTGGACGGACTTCTTGCGGGTAATAATACCATTCTCTCTTTTATAATAAGTTTAACTGCCCCATTGGGACATTGAAATTCACATTGCCCGCATCCAATACATAGTTTGTGATTATGTACTGCCTTTCTATCCTTTAATTTAATAGCTTGAGTAGGACAATATTTTATACATATTCCACAACCTATACAAATGTTCTTGTCAGGTATTGTAGCTATATAATATGCTTTTAAAAGAATTGGCATTATTCCTCTATTCCAATTACCGATAGAAGCGCAACAATCCCAGCAACAATTGCAAATTGAAATTTCAGGTTCGTTTAAGTCCATTCTGTTGTGCCATATATGGTTTATCCCACCTTTTTTGTGACATTCTTCAATTATTGAAATTGCTTCTTCTACAGAGATTTCTCGCCCCAAATTATATTTAATTACATGATCAGCTACTTTTCCAATCCATAAATGCGCTTCCAAAGGTAATTCTAATCTACATGGTTCTCCTTCAATTTCCCAATGTTGCCTACACAAACAATTTGTAACAGCTATTTTACCTTTATTTCCATATTTTTCCACGAGTAAATTAACTGTTTTAAGCGCGAAGACTTTAGAATCAGTTAATTCAACTTTACTATTAATATCTATAACTTTTTCAGTTGTAGGAGCTTTTTTCGGTTCAACCGTGGCAATCTCAGACATGGGTGGCCTAAGCCTAATCCATAAGTTTATCAAAGACCTTAAGATTGGGAGATTAAACTTTTTAAAAGTATTGAAATAACTTGATAAATGATTTGAAAATTTCTTTTTTTCAGGAGTTATATTATTATCTGCAAAACTCATTTCAAACCATCCGAGCATCATCGGTGGAATCTCATAATAAATATCCCCAGATTCGGATGTACTTGACCATAAAATACCTTTTTTAATCAAACTTTCAAAAATGGTTGAAAATTCTACTTCTGAAAGGTCAACTCGTTTTTTTATTTCATCAATTGTCAATCGTTCTGTACCAATTTCTAATAGAAAATCAACCTCGTCATCATTTAATATAGCATCAAATGCTCTAACTAGTGAACCCGTAAATGTAGGTAAGGAAAATCTTGCATGTTTATTGCAAATATTTACAAGTTTTTTCAGCTTCTTTTTTCTACTTTTATTCATTTATGATCACTTTTATTTCTTAATTTCAAATAATTTGGCACTCTTATAGGTGGAATCCTATTCAATATATAGCCATAAACTAAAGATTTTATTGCATTTAATATCCAAAATAAAAGACTGTCTTTAAAAGGAGATGTAATAACATGTTTAAGCCAAAAATCTAGACCTCTTCTTTTTGGTAGTCCTAAATATTCACCTAAAATAGTGGTCCAGTTAATTAAAGGTATTTGACGGCTTTTTCTGCCAAATGTATTCAAAAAATTCTGTCCTAAAATTGATTGCAAGGCATGACATCCCAAGCATAAACTTACTAATGTATTAGCATTTGACTCGATAGCTTCTTTTGAAATAGGGATATTGTTGTTATTTAAAATTATATCCAATGGACGATGAGGAAAAGCTCGTAATATACAATATATATCACAAATGGCGTTCAATTTGTTATGTTTCATCTCAGAAATTGTAATTCCCGGAAGTTGACCCAATAAATTTCTAGCACCATCAAGGTCTCCTCCTCTAACAAGATGGCATGAATCATGAATTGTTATAACCTGTTCTTTACTGGGTTTTTTAAGTATTTTCTTTAGTTCTGGATTTTTCTGTAAGAGTTCCCCTATATATGTTGTTGCATGAATAATTTCTAAATCAAAATCTTCGATCACATTCGGGGCTATTTGGGTTAACCCCCAATTACAAGTCGCACAATGAATTATAACTTTTTTTGTCCCAAATTTTTTAATTTCCTTTATTAAATTGCTCAGCACTTTTTTTCCATATTTATAATTTCCTAACAAAAAAAGAACTGTTCCGCAGCATATCGCTTTATTATAATGACCGTCAATAAGTCCATAATTTATTCCTAATTTTTCTAAAATATTCAACATTGAAAAATAAATATCCGGTAATAATTGAATACCACATCCTGAAAAAAATACAACATCCCGCTTCTTTGGCTCACGTCGGTGGTCCCATTTCTCCCTATCTTCTTCAGATATAAGTAAATTATTCATATATCTCCAAAATGAATAAAGCCTGGGTGATTTCATAAAACGACCCAAAATGCCTGGAGTTATATGTGGTGTCCACGCAAACCTTGGATATATTTTTGACAAGTCATTTCTTAATGCTGGAAGTAATTCTGTAAGTTTAATTCCATTTGGACATGAATATTCATGATATTTACAATATATACACGCTTTAACAAATTTTTTAACTTCTTTACTCTTCTCTCCTTTTTCAAAAAAATCTTTCCAATTCTTCCAAATCGGGAATTTTGTCCTCTTATATGCATAACAGTATTTAAAACATGTGCCACATTCGACACATTCATTAATTATTCTCTGTTTAAAGCTAGAAAACTCCTTAAACATCTCTTAATTTCCCTTCAAATTTATTCTTTAATTAGAACTTTTTATTCAATTTAAATTATATTAATTTTGATTGAATAAAATTTTAATAATCAATGAAAAATCCTTTGAAAATTTAAATTTAATGGATGAAAATCAAATTTAAAATAAGAAAAATAAATTAAAAGAATTGTAATTCAAATATCCTTTGATAATACAGTTTTCTATACATTTAATATTCTATTATAAACAATCATAAGAAAAAGAACAAAAACGATTATTTCTTAATAAAATTTTTGGGTATAAATATTTTATCGATTAGATATTTTAATCTAGGGCAATTATTATTTTCTCAATTTATTTAATTTCTATTAATTGATAAATTTATGATATTAATTACTAATTTACTTTCTAATAGTTTCTATTAAAGCGCTGATACATGTCCTTAATTGTTCAAGATTCTCTCCAATATTTCTAAAATTGGTACTGACTATTGGCAGATCTATTTTTTGTAGTTCCTTTCTTAAATGAAATTCTGCAGCAGAAATAGAATTGCAACCTTGTAATATCATTAAAGATAATGCCATCAATTTTTAATTTTTTAATCATTTTTATCCATTGATTCACAATTGATTCAGAAAAAGCCCATGTATTCTCAATACATAAACAAAACTTTGCTTGATTCTTGATCCAATCTCCTTTTAAATCAACTGGGTTTAACATTCCCAAAAACCACTAATCTGAATAAAATACAAATGCATTATTTTCTGCAGCATAATTGCACAATTCACCATCATAACCGCCGAAACTTGGGAGTAATAGCAAATTCACAGAATCAGGGGAATCGAATCCTTTTCCTTCTACAATTCTACTCTTTAATTCTTGAATTAATGATTTTAAATTTCTGTATAAATATTTTGGAGCACAAATTAAATCAATATAACTTAAATTAATCATTGAGAATAAGTGCTGAAATGATGTAGGCCTCATCGGAAGATATTTTTCTTTAAAGAATGAATAGAACTCTAAATATAAATTTTTTATATTGTTAATTAACTCAGTATATTTAATAACTTTTTCTTCGTCAATAGGTCCAGCTAACTCTTCAAGATTAATTGCGAATTCTTGAATTTGGTCATATAAATAATAAAGACTATGTGGTGTTTCAGTCTCATAATTTGGTATGTCTATAAATAGCTCTTTTATTCCGACTTGAGAAATTAACTCAAAACTTTTATTTAAACTCACACATCGCGTGCCAAAAGAAAGATTAGCATCAATTAGATTTTTATGGTGATCGAGAACAGCTCCATAAAATAATTCTGTCCCAAAACAAGATATAAAATATTTATTTGACCGTTCACAGATATCTACATATTTTTTATAGCTAGCATATACTTGGTCTAATTGCTTTAAAACAATTGAATCTAATGATATTACTTTTGAAGCTACACCAATGCCTTTTGTAAGTACATTTGACCCCAAAATATCTTCGGCTAATTAATGTCCCCTAATATTCTTGATATATCATCATATTTTTCTCCAGAAATTGGTACTCTTGGTAAAAATAATGGAAGAGCCTTGGTAGAGAAAATTACTTCATTAAGAATTGGAAACATTGTACTGATTAATTTGTATTTTTTTCGCCTTGCTTTTTTGGTTTGGTCTAAGGTACTAAAATATTTTAAACTCAGATTAATAAATGCAAGAGATAATAAGTCTTCACTTAAAAATTCCATAAAAATTTCACGACTATTACTTGATCATTTCAATTAAAGCACCAACTCTTGTCTTTATTTGTCCGAGATTATCTCCAATATTTTGAAAATTTATAAAGGTTGCAGGTATTGGTCTATCTAATTCTTTTAATTTATCTTGGAATAATTTAAGGGCTGGAGTAAGCGACTTACAACCATATGTTGCATTAAAAATTACACCGTCAACATTTAACTTGTCAACTGTATCCACCCAATTTTTACTCATTATTAAATTATTACACCAACAAAACGATACATGTAGAATATCTTGGGTAAAATTATCTATCATATCTCCTGTAGTTTTTGTGTCTTCAAGCAGTCCAAGGCTGTGCCAATCTGGAATTATTAATCTTCCACCCAATTCATCAATTATATATGGTAATTCTGGTTCATAACCACCAAAATGATTAATTAAAGCGATTTTCGGGACATTTGAAACGTCATAACTTTGCTTATAGGGACTTTTCAGTTCAGTAATTAAGTTTTTTAGTGTATCAGCAAAAAATTTATCATCTCCAAGATAATCAGTAAATGCAATATGCAATAAGGCAAAAAGGTTAGTATATGCTAATGGTGGTAATTTTATATTATTACCCGACCACATTATCATTAATTTTTTAAAATATTTTTTAATAGAATTTGATATTACGGCGCTTTTATAAAGGTCGTTATTGGTAATTGTATTCCCTGTTATTTTTTCTAAATTTCCAAGAAGTTGATTTATATTTTCTTTTAAAGTATTAAAGCCATTGTCATCAAATGTATTGGGAATTTCCAGTAATAATAATGGGACTTTACCTTTATTTCTTGGTTTCGGAAAATCCTCTACTATCTCAAAATATTTACTAAACCAATTACACCTGGTACCAAGTCCTAAGTTAAAATCAATATTTGCTGAATTATCTACAATATTTCCATACAACATTCTGGTACCAAAACAAGAATCTAACGGAAATATACCTGATTCTTCACCAATTTTTATATATCTATCATAATTCCAAAATATAGCGTGTACAAAGTCATAAATAAGTTTTACATAAAATTTATCACCAGTTAAATATTTTAAGGATCTGACAACATTCATTAAATTGGTCCAGCCAAAACTTTTACCCAAATTTAACGCCTTTAGGATTGGGTGCGATTCAAAATTACCGACTCTTGGAAAATGAATTGGGACAGCTTTAGATGCGAAAATAAACTCTCTTCCCCAAGGTAAAGAGATCATCCCAATTTTTTTACCACTCTTTCTAAAGTATTGCATCTGTGATTTTGAAGATAAAAATGCCATTACTAATTTTAAATAATTCTCTATCAAAATCCCATTAATCATTGGTCGATATTGTGGGATATAATTTTCATCACTTGATTGCGTCATTAAATCATCTCGATAAAAGCTTCAATTCTAGTTTTTAATTGACCTATATTAACAGAATAATCCCTTTCAATTTCAAGGGAAGGTATTCCTGCTTCTTGCATTTTAGATTTAAATAATGCTTTATGAGCTACATATGGATCACAAAATTTGAGCACATGGTTAATAACACCTTTAGCTCCATATTTCTTATAAAAATTTATAGCTCGAGGGACTGTAGTACTATTTGGGTACATTCTTGCTGCTATTGTATTTTTTAAATAATAGTCTGTTAAATCCATTAAAGGGTCATCATGCTTCTTTTCAATATCTTTTTCAAAAAATCCAAAACCAAATTCTGTATCATTTATTACAACGTCAATATCTAGATCTAATAATATTTCCAAAAATTTATCACCAAGAGCAATAACTGACCCAATAAGCAGCACTTTATGCTGTCCAATTTGACCTTGTGATGAACTTTCAAGTATTGTGCGGAGCTTAGGGATTATATAGTCTGGACCAGCTATCATTGCTTCATATAGCAAATTTTGTAATTCTAAATGATTTATTATTGAATTGTTAATCTTTTCTTCATTAATTCTTCTAAATAATTGGCGCATTTCATTAAATTTGTCAATTGCATCATATATTTGGTCATTTTTAATTATTACATCAAACTTTTTTTCTAAATGAGATTTAAATTTTTTTAATTCTTCATAATAAAATTTAACTGCAGATGATTTTGAGGTAGTTGGAAAAACTATTGGTATCATATCTCTGTCAAAATAATAAGTTATCATTTCACTTGCTGTTAAATCTCCATTACAATAATTCCCGCCTACTATATATTTTATTTGCGAATATAATGGCTCGTCTGTATTGAAATACCCAATCGCACCTCTTGCAAAAGGACATGTGGCTTGAGTTAGGTACTCCGTCCCAATATTTGCCATATCATCATTTCCACCTAAACATAATATAACTGGATGACATTTTAATGTAGCATAAATTAATTCAAGTGGTACCATCATATGTGGAAATATTCCAATAATTGCTTTATTTAAATTTTTTAAGGTTAAAATCATCTCATCAATTTCAATATCGATCAAAAAAACCGCCTAACTATTTAATTTAATTAAAATTTAATATAGTAAAAAAAAAGAATTGTTTATAAATTTCTATTTTATAAATATAAAACAAATTAATTTAATGGATTATCGCAAACTTCACACCTAACTTTATAACCTTTTTCCATTAATTTTTTGAGTCTTTCCGGAATTTTTGCGAAACATTTCTCACATCTTCCTTCACTTATTTTCCAATGTCTGAATTTATCAAAAGATAACTTTTCAATATTTTCTTCTTCATTTTTCTTATCCTGGTCATTAAACTTGAATTTATTTTTTCCCCAGATTTTTATTGAATATACCATTTTTCTTTTATCATCAAGTCCTACCTTTATCTCAGAATATTTTTGAATAAATGTTCCATCTGGTTTTTTTATTCTCTTACCGCATTTTTTACAAAAGAAGGAATCAAATGTATTAAAACTATTACAAAACGGACAATTCCACCCCTCTAATTCTATTTTTGTCCCACATTTTGGACAAATTATATATATCTTTGAATTAGTTTTGCTCTCATTAACATTATATTTTACTTTATCCGCCTCATCTTTGTCTTTATTCTGCATTTTATTTTTACCAATATAAATTTTATTTATTTATATTCTTTTTTACTATGTAAATAAAAGATTTTGATTGGATATGAATTTTGTTAAAAATTCGTTGTTCGTTTATATATAAATTAATGATACAAAATTAAAGTATTTTCCTTGTTATTTTTTTGACATTAATGTTTTTCTAAATTAGATTAGTGATGTTGAAAAAAAAATCCCAATTTTTACTACAATTAAGTGTCTATCATAATATTTTAAAATATAAAAAAAAATGAAATACTAATAAGACAAAAATGTAATGATTACAAATATCTATAACGAAATAATTTTCAAAATAAAGTGGAAAAATTGAAAATTAAAAAAATAGCGTTTCTTGGTCTAGATAATGGTGGAAAATCCACTATATTGAATATTCTAGAAGAGAAATATAGTTTAATAAGTAATCAAACTCCCACAGTTAAAATTGAAAGACATAAAATGGAAAATATTTTTGGTTGCAATATAATTAATTGGGACGTACCTGGCCAAAGAAAATTGCGTGAAAAATATTTAAATGACATTGAATGCACTCTTTTAGACACCGATTTAATAATATATGTAATTGATATTCAAGATTACCGAAGAATCCTCGAATCTATAACTTTTTTTAAGAAAATTATAAAAAAGCTTCATGAAAATAACTTAAATAATATACAAATTTTTGTATTCTGTCATAAATTTGACCCGGATTTAGTAGAAGATGAAGCTTGTTTGTCCAATATTAGATATGTCCGGGAAAAAATTAATTCAATTATTCCTAATAGTAATATCAAATTTTTTAATACGACAATTTACGATAGATGGACTATTTTTTTTGCTTTTTCAAAAGCATTTATGATTTTAATGCCTGAAAGTAAGGAACAAAAAATTAGAAAAATACTAGAAGAGTTTGCTTTAACCAATAATTTCAATTCTGTATTATTGATGAACGAAAAAAATATAATTATTAATGAATATTCTGCAGATTCTTTTTCATCTGAAGTTATAAATAGTTTAGCATTAACATTAAATACTTTATATGATATTGCTACCGAAAAATCCCTAGGAAATCAAATAAAAATTAATTTATTAAGTGGAATAGCTTTATTAATCTCTATTCAATTAGATAAAAATGTTCGGTTATTCTTACTTGGTTTTATTGAAGACAATAATGACTTCAAAATAGAAGGAGTAGATAAAGTTATTAACGGTCTCAGATCAATTCACGATATATCGGATGTTAAATAAAATGTCTAAATTCCAGGGAATAAATATCAAACTAAAAAATGGCCTAGATGTCTTAATAAGAGAAATCAAACAAGAAGATAGTAAAAGTTTGGTCGAGATGTTTGACCGTTTAAGTGATGAAACCAAATATACAAGATTTATGAAGTTCAGAAAAAAAATTGATATGGCAGAATTGGAACCTTTTTTAAAATCATCTAGAGAAAATTTTGCCATTGTTGCTGTAATTAAATGTAATAATAAAGATTGTATTATAGCAGATGGGCGATATGTACTAGATTCTCCACCAGATAAAGCAACTGTTGCAATTATTGTCCAAGACGCCTATCAGCGGCTAGGACTAGCTCATCAAATGTTAAGTATTTTAATAGATATGGCAAAAGAAAATAATATTAAATATTTTCATGGGGAAATATTACTCGAAAATTCTAAAATGTTAAATTTTATTAAAAAAACTGGTTATAATTATGATTATAAAGACGAAGCAGGAATTAGATATTTTAACATAAATCTAGAGCAAATAAAAACTCCTTTATAATAATAATTTTTGATAATTAATTAATCTTATTATAAATGTAATTCGATTTTTTTCTTTTAAAAATTATATCAATCAATTCAATATCTCATTTTTTTCCATACCATTAGTGATTATATAATGGCATTTAATAGTATTTTTATATATAAAATTTTTAATTTAAAATAATATCTAACTTCTAATTTATACTTTTTACACTGATTTTAATTATTTTAATATAATTTAAATAAAATTTATTATCCAAATTCTATTTATTAATAAAGTAAGATAATAAAATGTAAAAATCTTATTATTCAAAATATGAAATTTTTCATTGCTGATTTTTTAATAATTGAGGCAACCTGATGATTAAACAAAATGTAAAAAAAACATTCGAATTGATTGCAGACAGATTTGACCGGGTCAGGAAAGTACCTTGGCACGATTTAGTAAAATTTATTAATGATACGCATTTCATATCTGATGAGAATTTAGGATTTGTTTTAGACTTAGGGTGTGGAAACGGTCGACATGGAAATTATATATGGAATAATAAACCAGATGATAGGACTCTTTTTATAGTTGGAATTGATATTTCACTTAATTTATTAAAAATAGCCAGGAAATCCAATAAATATATTCATTTTATCAATGCGGATGCCAATTTTTTACCACTAAAATCAAAATGTTTTAATAAAATTCTATTTATAGCTGCAATTCATCATATACCCAGTTATAAAGCAAGGAAAGATAGTCTTCTAGAAATAAAACGGATTTTACTGAATAATGGTTCTTTATTGATATCTGTTTGGATGCTGTGGCAAAAGAGGTTCTATAAATATTTTTTAAATGACCTCGAAATAAAAAATTATAACAAATGGGATGGGGAATTCGGTGATATTTTTGTCCCATGGCATGATGAAAATAAAAATGTTATTGCAAAAAGATTTTATCATTTATTTTCAATTGACGAATTTAAAATGTTAGTTAATAATGCTTCATTTGATATTTGTCAATTCAAAATTGGGGGTACAAAAACAGAAAAAAGTACTATATTTGCTATCTTAAAAAGTGTTTAAATTTTAATCGTTCATTTCTTTTATTTCTTCGTCTTAAATATTTATTTTTGGAAAACATTTAGAAATCTATTTAAAATTAATACGTATATAATAATATAAAATAAAGGTCATTTTTTCATAAATATAATAAAAGGGAGATTTTTAGGTATGACAATTGAAATTAAAAAACTAACCGAGCCTTTGCCTTATGATAAGATCGGAAATTTATTATATAATACCTATTTCACGAGCTATAAAGAAGATGGTGCATTACATTGGAACTCTAAATATGCTGAAATATATTTTAATGCTTGGGTACTCCCAAAATCTAACGAACTAATTTTCTCCGCTTGGGATGATGATAAATTAATTGGACTTGCAGTCGGGCATAAGGAAATTATAAAACTTGACAATGAAATTGAAATTATAGGTACTAATATAGGACTCACAGCAGTCGATTCTCAATATCGAAGAAATGGTATCGCGACCAATATGGTCTCTAATCTAATTGAAGAAGCAAAAAAATTAGGTTATGACCTTGTATTCAGGATGGTACAAAAAGGAAAATACGGCGATAATATATTAAAAAAGTTTGATTTTGTTAATATTTCAAAGCATGAACATTATATAAAAATAATGGAGAAATATGGCGTCCAAATTTTAAAAGAATATCGTGGACTTAATTCCGTCCTAGCAAAACTTGCTGAATCTCTTTATAGCAAGTTACCTCATGACCCTCTCGATGGTAATTTAAGAACCGGGAAAATCCCTGATGATATCTCAAGATGTGTTGAAATTATTAATTCATATTCATCACGTGTCCCACTATCAAGAATTTATGACAATAAAACCTTTCAGATCGATTTAGAAAACACCAAAAAATTGAATGACGCATTTGGTGATCCATGGGGCTTGATTTGGTATATCCTTGAACTCAACAATAAAATAATGGCTACAATGACCTGTAGAATTGAATTGACTACTTTTGAAAGAGGAAGCGCCCCTGTAGGTCTATTAGGAAATCTCGGTTTTGATGAATCGCTAACTCACGAACAGAAATTGGGTTTTATAGCCGAAATTTTACGTGATATTCGTAAAAAATATCCTGAAATTTTTACATGCCAGATCACAACATTTCATCACGAATTAAAAGTATTTAAAGATTTAAAATTTACAGACGATCAATCTAAATATTTTTTAATGGTCAAACCACTAACGGATAAAGCCAATGAGATCTTAAATCGATATAAAAAGATTAAAGAATTTAACCTTACTTATTATAGATAAATTTTCATTAATAATTTTTTATTTTTATCCTATTTTTAAATTGATATGCAGATATTTAATTTATTATCTCATTACATTTAATTCTAAAAAGAAAAAAATAAAAAGTTTGTTATTTTTAGTAGCTTTTCTTTAGGAATTTGATTTCATTCTCGTTTTAATAAAGTAAATTGCTAAAATTAATAGTCCTACAATTATATATAAAACCGATGAAATACGGACTATTATATTTAAAGTTGGGTCCGCTAATAAAGTGGGAAAAATATCTTCGAAGTTCTCATAACTTGTAATTCCACCCCAAAATAATAATAGCAAAGCAACAAGCATAATTAATGAATTTTTACGTAGTTTTCCCGAATATTTGACTGCAATATAAATAAAAATCGCTGGTAGAACGGCTAGCAATCCTAAATTTATCAAATTAAACGGAAATGCTAGTATATTTATAGATAATCCAGATGCCATTAAAATTGTAATAACTACAATGTATATCGACATCAAAATACTTAAAATATACCGGGTTCTTTTTATAATATCTCGTTCAATCCCTATCATAATTGCAACTAATGAAAGTAATGTTAAAACTTGAGTAATTTCTCGAGATATCAAAAAAATATTCATAGATTCCCATAGCGCTTGATAAAAAAAATGCCTTAATACTAATATTGAATATGCAATAAAATTTATAAGAAAAAACCCTGCCAATCCCGCATCATAGGCTGCCGGAATATTTGCCTTATGTTTTTTATATGCTTCTATAACTAATACAATAAAATTTAACATCACTAACGTTTCATCGATAATCCAGAGAATAAATTCAAATAGAATTATAGAAGACCAAATCATATCACTAATAACCTCTTTTATTATAAAGAATAATTATTGTGTTTCTTTAATAAAACCATAATTTTCTTTTTTTGATTAATTTTTATCTGGAATTTCAATTTACTTCTTTTTTTTTGAAATACTCTAAATTTTTTTGCATTATTTTATGTTTTTAATGGTTAATACTCCGAAAATTTTTGTCTAAAAAAAGACCTAATTCTATTTATAATTTATGGAACTTTATTCGATTAAATTTAAAAATGTCGAATACGATATTTGGATTCTTCTACTTAGTTTAATTTTAGTTTATGACTCAATTCGTATTTTTTCAAACATCAAATTATTTTTAAAAACAAGATTTTTTATTGATCTATTATATTAAATAATAATTTTAAATTTATCTTATCTATTTTTATATTCAATAATGCGTTAAACTTTTTTTTGCACTGATAATATTTTTCAAATTAGAATTTTAGATTTTGAATGAAAAAACATTTTTATTTTAAAATATAAAAAAAATTTATATTATTTTTAGGAACTTTAATATCCTAAGATATATAAAATTAGAATAATCTATGTACAATTTGAAATTAAATATTAGCAATTATTTCAAGGTAAAAATATTATGGCATATATTAAATTATTTAGTCCAAGTGATTTATATCTGATTTTAACGACTGTTTTAGCCACTCTATTAATTCAAATGGGGGTTTATTTTTTTATAAAATGGCGTAAATATGATGCAAAGTTGCGTCTTAAAGATCAAGTGATCAACCTTTCAATGTCTTTCTTCTTCATGTTTTGGGGATTCTCAAACATAGTAAGTCTACCATTCGATCTTGGAAGAGTTGAGGCTAGATTTTTTGTATTAAAGGTAGATTTATTGTTTTTTATAGTTGGAGCATTTTCTTTAATATACACTATTATGAAAATTCTAGAAATTCAACATAAAAAGTTTTATCTCACAATTTTAATTGCGTCCATTATTTTTGTTCTCGTTTCTCAAAGTCCAATAAATTATATCTGGTACTATTCAATTCTGTCCAGTATTATTTTCGTGGTCATTATTTATTTTATATATAAAACAAATAAAATTGTCCAAGGAATTACAAAAAAACGATTAATTCCAATTAGCATTGGTTTTCTTATTTTTTCAACTTCATATATAAGAAAAAACCTATACCCTATTATCACCGAAACATTACATATATGTCCTCTTAATGATTTATTCACCTTAAATTTAGGAAAATCTATAGATATTCTTGGGATGCTACTTATTTCCTTGGGCTTTTATACATTAGATTTCGCTGAACTTAAATGGAAAAATGCCATTAACAATCTTTTAATAATTAATAATGGCGGTATCTGTTTATATCACTACAAATTTACTGAAAGCATAGAAAATGATTTCGACCGTCAATTAGCTGCAGGAGCTATTATGGGTGTCCAATCTATCTTGGGCGAAATTTTAGATAAACAAAAAACCGAGCATTTAGAAGTTATCGATTATAAAGGTAAGAAAATACTTTTTTCAAAAGGCAATTATGTAAATGCTGTTTTAATAGCAGATCAAGACCTTGATATTTTGCATGACAAATTAAAAATACTTATAAACGATATTGAACTTCAATTTAAAATATATCTTGAAAAAAATTTGACCCAATTAAATTTGTATTATCCAATTAAATATTTTATAGAAGATATCTTTCAGATACAAAAAGTTGGGCATGAAATCTTCTTAGATTCATAAAATCCTAATTCATTTTTATTTTTTTATAGTCATTTTATGATTTTTAATTAATTAACTTTTAACAATTAGTTTTAATAATGAATCTAATTAAAAAAATAAAAAGAAAATAAAATGGATTAAATTCTCTTTTTTAAATCCACCATTTGTCCACAAAAATTGATGTTTTTTTAATATATCTTGTTAATAATACCCTAATTGGTGTTGAAATTGTAGATAATACAATTATATCGCCTGCGAACCAACCAATGAACCCTGTCCAGAAACTTTCGATCGGTGCATACCCGCCAAATATTGGTACTATTACGCCGATTAATGCAGATCCGGCAGATGCGCTAAAAACTCCAAATATTACATATATTTACCAAGATTTTGACTTATTTATTACATATTGCAAAAAAATCAAACTTATCGATACACATAGTGATACTATCCAGATTATGTTAAATGCCAAGGCAGTTGCAATAGACGCAATAACTACATCAACAATTAATATTATAAGAATAATTTTTGTAATTATTCGATTTTTCAATTCATTTCCTATATTAACATTTGATTTAAGTAATCTAAAAGCTAGAAGTGGAATAAATCCTTCTAAGAAGTCTGTAAATGCCCAGACAAGATTCCAAGCGCCAAAAGGTGTCGTAATTAAGCTAAGTAATAAGCAAGAAAAATATCATGTAAGACATCCCCACATACCCAACCATAAACTTAATGGGACATAGATTGCTGCTGCTAAATATAGGCCCGAAACTCCCAGAAATGGCGAAACAGGTGCGTTATAACTGCATACATAGCTAAAATAGTACTAGCAACTATTGCTAATGCTGTTATTATAACATGGTTTAATGATATTCCTTTTTTAAGCTCTTTTTTTCAGTTTGATTCATAATGACTACCTTAAATTATTTTTATTATCTAAAAAATTAATTCTTTATCTTAATTATTTATATTTTTTATTTTACGAATGAAGATATATTGTTTAGTTTTTCTTTATATTCTTTTTTATGCTATTTTTTAGTAATTGTAAATAAAAGATTTCTATTGGAAATGAATTTTTCCTAAAAATTTGTTATGTGTTTATTTTTTTTGATCTATTTATTTTATAAAATAAAACCACTAATTTTCTGGAGTATTAATTTAATAAAACATAAAATGAATGAATATTCGTCAACTTTTATTAGTTTAATATTAAATTTGGAATCCATGTCTAACTAATTCTGCTTTAACATGTGGATACAATATTAACCTTTCAAATTCAAGACTATGGGCTAAATCCGGGCTAATTTTGTATAGTTTATTTAATAATTCATTAAGATAATCTTTTTTTGCAAAATCTTTCATGATAGATACATGACAACTTACATGCGACCTAACTAGATTTTGTAGTGCATTGATTTGCAAGTCAAAAGCTTCGGATCTTGCACCAGTTAATTGCGAAAAATGGGATGGAGTACAGCCCTTTAAAGATATTCGGACATGAATAGAATTATATTTTGAAATTTCATATGCGTAATTTGGGTCGTTTCCAATTAATATTCCATTTGTTTCAAGAATAAATTGAAAATCTGTTTTATCTACCAATTCTAATAATTCAAGTAGATGTTCTTTTGCTATTGTAGGTTCATTTCCGCTAACTCGTATTAATGAATATTTTTTCTTTTTTGCAATATGTATTAATTTGTTAAAAACCTGTTTTGGACTATAGAATTCCCCAGAATTTGATGGACTATTTTTTGGTTTATTACTCCAGCAATAGATACATGATAAATTACACCCAACACAATCTGCAGTTGCTATTCCTCCATAAAATCTTGCGGATCTAAATCTATAATATTTTCTAAAATTATTTTTACAAACTATATGTTTGATTTTTTCGCCTAATATTATTGGGTCATACAAAATTAACAACTAAAAAATTATTAAAAATAAAAATTGTAAATTAAAAATGAATTTAGACATCCAAACCTTTACCTGGGTTCATTATATTATTCGGATCTACTAATTTTTTCCATATTTTTAACAATTTAAAATATCCTGGAAACAATAATGGGCCACAAGCTTCCATAAAATCATTTTCTACATAGAGATAATAGAAAATCGAATCTCTTTTTGTAATCATTGATTTTACTTCAGCTGCTTGAAATGCACTTAAAGCTTTTATTGAATCTAATGGGTCGAATTGGTCCCAATATAAGTCCATTTCTTGGCATCCATAGTGACAATCATCAATAGGTTGAAAATAGCATGCAATTTCTTGGGGGCGCTCAGCAAGTTCTTTTGCACTTTTTTCACTGTATTTAAATATATTATAGGCTTCTTCAGCTGGCAGAAATGGTGTATTTCCACCGAAAGCTCCGTGTACCCTGAATGCCCTAGCACTTAAAAACATATAATCAATCATAATTCTTGGGTTTTCCATAGCTGGTTTTAAATAATTGCCTGTTGGATCTGCTGCCTTCAAGAATGGTCTTTGTATGTCCTCCATTTTTACGACCATAGCGCTGGGAAACTCTTTACATAATTCTTTTATTCTTTTTTTATGGAATTCAATCCTTCGTTCTGTACCTTCAAGGACTATGGTAAGCATTGCAGCAAAAGCAGGAGTATTCATCATTTTTTGGCTAGCTTTTTGAGTATGACCAAACATCATTGCAATATAAGGCCAGCGCATTATGAATGAATTTGTATAACCCCATTTCGCTAATTTAACACATGCTTTAAATACTTCTTCAAAATCTTGACTTATAACATAAATGTAATTATCCGGAATTCCGCCATGTGCATCCATTTTTGGATATAATTTTATTTTAGATTTAACACAAATACCAAGGTCACCAAATGCAAACATTACAAATCCACTCATATCTGGGCCGGGCGCATGTTCCCAATTTGATGCTAATTCTCCAGATGGATGCGCAAAACAACCTAATTTCAACTCATCACCAGTAGGGAGAATCCATTCAGTACCAAGAATATGACGATCTCCCACTCCATATTTTGCAGAATATGTAGAGAGACCTCGAGTACCATAAAAGTTTGACATAATTCGGACAGTATGCGGCCCACTAGGTTCAGGGGTAAAAAGACCAACATCCCAAGCTGCTTTTTGAAGCTGTCCAAATGTCACTCCTGGCTCAACAGTAGCAGTCATATTAACTGGGTCTATTTCAAGAATTCTATTCATCCTTTTTAAGCCAATAATGATCCCACCTTTTTCAGGTACAACTGCACCTATAAGATTAGCACCAGTACCCTTAGGAATAACTGGAATGCATTCTTGATTGGCAAACTTTAATATGGCTTTAATTTCTTCCTTATTTTTGGGCAAGACCACAAAATCAGGCCCAGGAGATTTAACTATTTGATCTCGAGTATATGCGAATCGAATTGATGGGTCTGCACTTGCATATTTTTCGCCTACAATTGATTGTAAGACGCCTACTATCCGTTTTTGCTCAGATTCGTCCATAATAACAAATCCTTTTAATTAACATTGAAGTATTACTTGATTATTTTAAAAATTTTGTCTTAGTACCTAACCCTACAGACAATACATCTTCTTTATTAGCTTTTCTTTTTGTTTCATGAGTCACGTCCAACAGAACCCCTTTTACTGCCTCACCAAGATTTATACCTATGTCTTCAATTGTAAAAAAGTCTTCTTTAGATGGATAATACCAATCAAAAAGCTCTTCTGAATAAACCTTTTTATCTTTTTTTGGATTTGGTGGACTGGCTTCTATACTTAAATATGGCATAGGTATCCCACTTTCGGTCATCTGATTTATAAAAATCTTATCCCAAACTTCTGGATAATGATTTTGTAACCAATCTAGTGCTATATCTTCCAGTCCTTGAATATATAATTGGTGTTGTGTAATCAAACCATTAAATTTTAACATCCATTCCTTTCTACCCATATTCAAGAACATGCTTAATATTGAAGGAAGTGGATAAAACATAAACCAGTAATCGGGCAGACCATAATATTTATTTGCCATAAGTCCGTCCCATAGCGTCCCGATTGACTCATAACTAGACCTCTCACATAAAATATCCGCCATTGCTGTCCCCCATAATGTACCTACCTGGTATGCGCTATTAGAAAATTGGGGGGTTCTTTCATTTCTAATGTCCTTGAAAATATTTATAACGGATTCACTTATTTTGTTAATTTTTTTCATTTTTTTTGGAATATCCCGTATTTTATATCCCAATTTCATATGTCTTCTAT
Source organism: Candidatus Helarchaeota ASGARD archaeon Hel_GB_B (assembly GCA_005191425.1). GTDB lineage: Archaea > Asgardarchaeota > Lokiarchaeia > Helarchaeales > HEL-GB-B > HEL-GB-B. Next base: position 17,014 of record SUPR01000009.1, on the reverse strand, counting down.
TTAATAACTCATCCCCTGGCTCCACTACCCACCAATCTACTGGAATTCCGTCTTCACTATGGGCATTTAATACCATAAAAATTTCTTGATTGGCATCATTGATTACTACAAAACTTGTGTCGATTGAATCTCCATATAATAATTTCATTAGTCCTTGATTTAAATCCGCTCTAACTGATATTACTGGAGGAAAAAGAAAATATGAGACCGTCCTAGAAGGATCTTTTATTTTACCCTCAAAAGTTAATTTTGCTGTGTTAATTGTTTGTTCTAACCGCTCTTTTAATTCTGGATAAATATAATCTGGACATTGTTCTACCATATCTAAAAAAACTTGATATCCCAAATTTTTATGTAATTTCCATAAATGCTTGCTTATTACTATATATTTTTTTGTAAAAAAATCGTCTGGGATATCACCATAAGTATATTGTGGCATCGACTTTTCCTCATTCTATTTTTCTGATATAGTATATAATATAATTTTAATATGAAAATTGAATTTTAATTGTCTTTTAATTATTGTTATCTAAAATAAAAATACTTCTCTATTTCATAAGCAAATTGATTTTTGATTAAAAAAAATCGGATTATTCAATTTCAAATGCAAAATTTTAAATAATTATTTGACAAATCAAAAAATTCTTAATGTTTTTTTCATTTTAAAGAGGTTAATTCCATTAAAATTTACTTTAATTTTCTCTACAATTTCATATCCGTTCTTTTTAAAAAAATTTAAAGCAGAAACCGGCGAATTTAATATTATATATTTAATTCTCTGATTTCTTGCCGTAAAATGAATTGATGATAGTAAATTACACCCAATTCCTTGGTTTCGATATAATTTTTCAACAGTAAAATATTTAATTTGTGCAACTTTTTTATTTATTTTGTGAAATCTGGCAGTACCAACAATTTGGTCATTTAATATGGCAATAAATGGTATTGCGCAGTCCTCATTATCATCTTTTTCAGACCCCTTTTCCTGTCCTAAAGGTCTCCTTAAATATCTCCACCTTAGATCATACATCACTTCATATTCATTTTTGTCCATTGGTTGTCGGATTATTAATATGTTTTCAGTCATAATACTGCCCTTATTTCATTTTTTAGGATGTTTTAGCAAAATATTTTCTATTAAATTCCAATTCTCTGTGTCATTAAAATCATTAATAAATTATATTGAATAACTTTATTTTTTTAAACAAATTATTAGTAAACTAACAATTTTTAATCTATTTAGTAAAAAACATTTTTAATTTGAAATTATTCATCATCATAAATTATTTCTACTGTTTTTAATGCCTTTAACGATAACATTTTAAATTAATAATTACGACAATAAAATATAATAAAACCAATTTTGATTTAATAAACCATAATAATTTTATACCATAATAAATAAATTATTGATTTAAAAATAAAATGTCAAATAATATATTTAATTCTCTTATATGAATTAAGGATTTTCGGTACAATATCTTTAAATTTGTAATACAAAAGCAAAATTATAATCAAAAAATTAATAAAATTAAGATAAATATAAAAATCATTAAATTAATAATATTAAATCAATTTATGTTTTAGGAATGGATGAACATTGGAACGAGAAAAATTTGGATTTAAATTAGTAATTACTGGCAATGCAGGGTGTGGAAAAACCTCATTAATTAGAAGATATGCAGATAATAAATTTGATGAAAATTATAAACCATCAATTGGGGCTGATTTTACTTTAAAGATTATTAATTTTCCTGGATATGATGTAATTCTTACTTGTTGGGATATAGGTGGTCAAGACTTATTTGATTCGTTAAGAAATTATTATTATTTTGGTTCAAATGCTGCGATAATTGTTTTTGACGTTACACGTCCTGAAACATTAGATCGGATTGAAAAAAAATGGCTCCCTGACATATTGACGCATGTAGGGAATATCCCTATTTTGATATTAGCAAATAAAGTGGATTTAAAGGACGAAAGGAAAATAACTAAAGAAATGATCGAAGAAAAGTCGAAAGAATTAAATATTGAGATTATTGAAACATCTGCAAAAACAGGCGAAAACGTTAAAAAAGCATTTGAGACAATAGCAAAAATGTGTTTCAAATAATATAATAAAAAATGTTTTTCTCTTATTTTTTATATATATAAGTTAGGGTAAGAGTAAATAGGGGAGAAAATTAAAAAGCTTTCATTTTCAAATAATCTAAAAAGTAATTTTTAAATTTTAATTCTATAAATTTATGGAATTTTAAAGAAAATTAGAAAATAGAATAAAAATTAAAAAAAATTAATCTTCAATTCCATGCTCAGTAATTGAAAAAACTGCTTCTGCTTCAGGAAGACATGGACTATCTATTAATTTTGCGACACGTTTATTTGCTTTGGATTTTCTAAGATAAAGGCGATAAGTACTTGCGTGGGCTATTACATTTCCTCCAGTAGGAATAGTTGGGTCACCGAAAAATACTCCAGGAGATGATTGAACTTGATTTGTGATATAAACTGCCAAGTTATGTGCTTCTGACAGTTGGAGTAATTTATGGATGAACCGGTTCAATTTTTGTTGACGGTCTGATAAAGTACCTCGTCCAATATATTCAGACCTAAAGTGTGAGATGATAGAATCAACAACAACTAATTTGACATTTTTTTCTTCAATCATTGGTCCTAATTTATCTACAATAAGCAATTGATGGTCGCTATTATAAGCACGACAATAAAATATATTATCTAAAGCTTTTTTGGGGTCTAATTGTGGATATCTTTCAAGAATTTGTAATAATCGTTCAGGTCGAAAAGTACCTTCTGAGTCTATATAACAAGCAGACCCCTCAATACCCCCTTCCTCCTTAGGTAATTGAACAGTAATACATAATTGATGACCTATTTGAGTTTTCCCAGTCCTAAACTCACCAAAAGCCTCGAAAATTGCACGAGTCTCAATTCCACCATTTAATATATCATCAAGACTTTTTGACCCGGTCGTAAATCTGATAATATTTTGCCTTTTTTCTAATATTTCATTAGCTGTTTCAAATCCAATGTTAAGTTTTGATCTAGCATCTACAATAATTTTTTGAATGACTGTTTCTCCAATTCCTGTCAGTCCTGAAATTTCTTTTGGGCTACGAACAGCTATAGCATTTGCGGTAACAAGACCGTTTTCTCTTAATTTCTCAGCAATTGCAGGCCCAACACCTTTTAAATCCTCAATTTTTATTTCTTCTAGAGAATTTGAAGCCATTTTTATTCACAATAATATTTAATCAAGAGGCTTTTTAAATCAAAAGAGAGAGAGGTATTAAAAAATAAATAATTAATTAAACATGATATAATTGTTATTTTACTTTATTTTTCAAATTATTTAATATTATAAACAAATGAGACGTTAAATTTAAACAAAAATATTAAAAATACAAATTATTGCTTGCAATATGATAATTATTATATAAAAATTTATTTATTATTTACTTAATTCATCTACTTTTTTGAATTAAATAAATTTTTATAAAATGAAATAAATTAATCCTAATAATGAATTTAAATGAATTCAGGAGTAAAATTATTAAAAATTTTCAAGGATCTATCTATAATCTTTTTATCTATATGAAAAAAAAATATGGTAATTTATTTCCTGAGTATGTACTTGTTAGAAATTCATTTTTAATTATGTTTTATCTTTTTTTACTTAATTTTAACACAAATAAATCGTTTAAACAAGTAATTAAAAAAAGCGACAAACTAGAATTTTTGGTATCTCGAGAAAATATAAAACTTAATTTAAAGTGGAATGATTTCAAAGAATATATTAAGATAATTTTAAGTATTACAACAAATAAACTTGAAAGTAATAATAACTGCATTAATAATGATATTTATTTTGAATTAGATAGTTTATTTAAAATTATTGAGATTGATCAAAAACTGTTTTTTGATTTAAAACACAATATAATTATTTTGAACGATTTTATAACTAATGATGGTAATTTAATTGATATTATCTTAACTTTTGGACAAATATATGAAAATTTCCTTAAAAAATTTAGAGCAGAATATGGAATTCAAAATGATAAAAAATACCTGGGAATATATTATACTCCAAGAAACCTAGCTAAATATGTTATAAAAACAGCTTACACTGAACTTTTAAAAAGATATAAAATCAAGGGAACAGATGACCTGGTTAATTTAAAGATTTTAGACCCTTCCATGGGGACTGGTAATTTTTTAATTGAATTGGTCGAATATATAATAAATGTTAATTATGAATTTAATATTCTTTTAAATAAGTCTGAATTTAAATTGAAAATTATTGAAAATTCTATTTATGGAGTTGATATTGACCCTGTTGCTGTAGAAATTGCAAGGTGGGGCTTATTTTTATATGCAAATACGGACAAAGAGATTTTCCAGAAATTAAAATTAAAATTAAAACTAGGAAATTCATTAATGAACATTTTTTCTTCAAAATTGACCGAAATCTATCCAGTTGTTAAGCATTTTAATAATGATAACCATAGAATGAAGGATATATTAACATCATATATCGTTTCTTGCTTTGAAAAACGAACCTTGAAAAATTGGTTGGATATAATAAAAAATAAAGATTATAATGAATTAGAGAATTTATCAAAAAAAATTAATTCTGATTTCTTGTATAAAAAGATTTTTCTGTGGGAATTTGAATTTCCAGAAGTATTCAATAATTTAAATAGTCCTGGCTTTGATTTAATAGTTGGAAATCCACCTCACATTGAAAATAAAAAAATAAATTTGGAAGATAAAAAATTTTTAAAATTGAAATTAAAAAATTATACGACCACTCTAAAGCTATATGACTATACTCTTCCTTTTATAGAGTTATCATTAAATTTATTAAAAAATAATGGTGTATTTGGCTTAATCACTATCAATAAATTTCTATCAGCTGATTATGGTCATAATTTACGAAAGTTGTTATTGGAAAAAACAGAATTATTATATTTAATTGATATTTCGAATCTAAATGTTTTTCCAGGAATATTAAGTTATCCGATAATTCTGATAATTAGAAAAAACGAATTTGAAAACAAGAATAAAAATAAAGTTAAAATTGGAATAGTGAATAATTGTATAATTCAAGATGAAATTGAAAATAATCTTAAATTCTATCAAATATCTCAAATCACATTTACTAAGTTTCCTAAAAATATATTTCCAATATCTAGCGAAATAGAAAAAGTAATTTCTATATTAAAGAAGAAAAATATTGATTTTTTAAAGAACTTGTGTGATATAAGCTATAGGGTTTTTAAATTCACTAATTGGGGGATTTATCTTAATTCTGTTTATAACCACAAAAATTCAGACATTGAAAATTTAAAATTCATAGGATGTGGTAATATTGAAAAATATGGGATTAATTGGGATAAAAAAATTAGATTATTAAGGAGTAATTATAAAAAAGCCTATCTTTACAAACCAAAAGACATACTACAAAAAAAATGGCTTTTATTAAAAGAGCCAAAAATATTAATTCGCGAAGTAGCACTAAACTTAACAGCTGCATATGATGAAAACGGAGAATATGGTTATTTAACTGGGCTATATATGTTATATAACTTCAAAATCTCTCCATACTACTTACTGGGCGTTTTAAATTCAAGAATTCTTGACGAATATTATAAAATTTTATTCGGAAGCGCTCATCTACAAAAAAATTATCTTAATTTTCATTCTAGTTATCTAAAGGTACTCCCAATAGTGTTAATCCCCAATGTGGATGAAAAAGTTAGCTACAACAAAAAAATTATTAACAATTTATTAGAATTCCCAATAAATCAAAAAAAGTTAGAAACAGAACTAAATATATTATTTAAAAATAATGATTTGAAAATATTATATTCTCTAACAATAATATTTACCGAAAAAATTCACAACCTTGTAAAGGAAAAATACAATTTAACAAATATTTTCTATGCTTTAATTGAAAAGTTAATTAATGATAAAATTGAAAATCTAAAAAAGTCTAAAATTATTCTAGAATTTTATAAATATAATTGGGACAAAATTGAGGAAATAATAACCTTAAATAAAAAAAATATTAAAGACGAAAATAATTTTAATCTACAATTACAAAAAATTTGCGAAAAATTTTTGAAAATTAAAGAAGAATATAATAATTTAATAGAAAATTATAATATTCTAAAAAGGTATTTGGACAAAATTGTAGAAAAAATCTATATTTAGAAGAGATAAAATAGTATGAAGTATATGTTTATTATGAAAAATTATATAATATATATCATAAAGTCTCCTATTCGAAATGATTTATTTAAAAAATTTAAAATTGGTAATTAAAAATAAAATGAGAAAAGGTAATGTTTATGAGTTATGAAGAGTGGGAACCTATTTATGATTATGGGCATTTTTCTTATTATGTTAATCCTAAGCGTCCTTGGTTAAAGTATTACCCTGAAAATATTCCAAAATCAATTAGATTTGACCCAATACCTGTACATGAATTTATTCGATTGACAGCAGAGAAATATCCAAATAATGTGGCAATTAACGACCTATCAAGAGATAAAAAATATACATATAGAGAAGTATTTTGGTATGCAGATAAAATTGCAAATGCGCTAATCGATTTAGGGGTTAATAAAGATCATAGTGTTGGAGTAATGACTAAAAATATACCTGAATTCATATTTACTATTTTTGGAATTACGGAGACCGGCGCATCAGTTTCACCAATTAATCCATTATTAAGAGAATCTGATGTAATCCATATCATTCAAGAGGCTGGGAATATTAATACAATATTTGTACATAAGGACAATTATAGGACTATTAAAAAAGTAAGAAGATCTTTAGAAATTGAGAATATTATTTTATTAGAAAGTAAGGAGCCTCGCGAGGACACAATAACCTTTGAGGAATTTATTTTACACAAATCGACTATTAAGCCCCAAATTGAAATAGACCCAGTAAATGATATAGCTGCATTGTTATTTACAGGGGGGACTACTGGACTCCCAAAAGGAGTAATGCTTACTCACAATAATTTGGTACATAATGCTTTAAGCGTATTAAATATGGAAAAAACTACATTTGAGGAGAATAGGGGGATTGGTGTTAGTTTAGCTATTTTACCATTATGTCATACTTTTGGATATGAAGTTTCAATTATTTCAATGGCAGCAGCAACTATGATGATTATGATCGATTCATTTGATCCGGGACTCATCTTAAAATTAATAGAAAAATATAGAATAAAGTTATTTACTGGAGTGCCTATTATGTTCCAAATGTTGGTAAACCACCCAGACTTTTCTGAACGAGATTTATCATCTTTGGAAGGTGCAACTAGTGGTTCTGCAGCTTTAGCTCCTGAAATATCCAAAAAATGGGAAAAGAAAACTGGCATCAAGGTAGGTCAAGGTTTTGGGCTTACTGAAGCATCACCTATAACTCATATGCAACCCAACTGGATTCCAGAAATAAAGCCAGAAAGTATTGGTATCCCCATAATTGATACTGATGCAATTATTGTTAATCCTGATACATTAGAAGAGTTAGGTGTAAACGAAATTGGTGAATTATTAATCAGAGGTCCCCAAGTTATGAAGGGCTACTGGAAAAGACCAAAAGCAACGGAAAAAATTATTCTAAAAGACGGGTGGTTAAGGACGGGTGATTTAGCTCGAATGGACGAAAATGGTTATTTTTATATTGAAGGCCGCACTAAAGATATGATTAAATATAAAGGATATAAAGTCATGCCCAAAGAAGTAGAAGAAAAATTATATGAGCATCCTGCAGTCTTAGAAGTGGGAGTTATAGGCATCCCTGACCCCTATATTGGTGAAACTATTAAAGCATTTATTGTCCTTAAAAAAGAATACAGAGATGGTAAAATAACTGAACGTGACATAATAAAATGGGCAAAAGAACATCTTGCAAGTTATAAATATCCAAGACATATTGAATTTGTAAATTCATTGCCCCGTACTGCTGTAGGTAAAATATTTAGAAGAAAATTAAGGGACAAAGAAAAAAAAAAGTAATTTGATTTATTATTGATCAAGGAAGTAATTTTTATATCTATTTAGTCCTATTTATTTTTATAATGATAAAACTCCTTAAAAGTGGTTATCTTGAGTTTAAAAGTTAAATTTGAAAAGGTGGCTAAGAAGGTAAGTAATTTCGCTGGATTAGCAGGCCCTTTAATTGGATCAATATTACCATTAGCAAATTCGAATGTTTATTTTGATATTATTGATGGTAATGGACTGACAATGGAAATTAGAAACTTAAAAGTTAAAATGTATGATGGTAGAGTCGAGCCTATTACTTTAGAATTATCTGGAAAAGAAAGTGCCTTTCTGGAATTAATAGAAGGTAGGTCTTTTGCAAGTTCATGGATAAATGGTGCTATTAAAATAAAAGGAGTTAAAAACAATCTTTTAAATGCATTAGTTATTGGTATGATATTGGGGATGTAATTTATGGCTACTTTAACTGAAAAAATTGCTAAATATGCTTTTGATTTAAATTTTAATCGTATACCTGAAAAAACATTAAAAATTGCAAAAATGCAGTTAATGAATATAATTGCAACGATATTTGCAGGTACTACTACAAAACCAGGAAAAATCGCCTATAATGCTTTTGCGAATAGTGGGGGTAATCCAAAATCAACAATTATTACATCTAAAAAAAAGGTTAGTATTGATAAAGCAGTGCTTATAAATTCAATTTACGCTCAAGCACTAGATTATGAAGATTATGGTATACCAATGCACTGTGGATGTATGGTAGGTCCTGTTAGTTTAGCTTTTACTGAAGCATATAAATTATCTGGGAAAGATTTAATTTTAGGAATGGTACTTGGCAATGAAATTAATTGTAAAATAGGTTTAAGCTTATTTCCAAGTGTTACTACTGGACAGACAATGGATCCTCTGGTACATCCCATATCAGCAGCCATAATCGGGTCAAAATTAATGGGCTTAGATCTTGAAAAAATGACGAATGCCATTGGTATAGCTGCATATCTTCCCCAATATCCAATATTAAGGGGATTTTTTGGACCTCATAGTAAAGTGCTAACATCAGCCTTACCTGCACAAAACGGGGTTATTGCTTGTCAATTGGCTGCAAGTGGACTTACGGGTTCTCATAATATATTTGAACCTCAAGATGGTTTTGTCCATATGATGGCTGATATGCCTTCTCCAGACAGGATTGAATTTACTTTAGATTATGACCTCTGGATGACTAATACTTTATCCTTCAAATTGTATCCAGGTTGTGCTTATTTAGATGCACCTCTTGATTGCGTGTTTAAAATTTTGTCAGAGCACCCAGACATTGATACTAAATCAATAAAATCAATTAACGTAAAATTACCTGGCTTGGGGACTGTTAGTATGGACATGTCTGACAGGCCAGATTCTACATTAGAAGGGTTAAAGAAGCCTGATGCATCTTATGTAATTTTAAATTTTAATGTGCCCTATAATATTGCAGCTGCATTAATTGATAAAGAATTAACTCCCAGACAATTTACTGACGATAGAATTTTTGATCCAGAAATACATAACCTTGCAAAAAAGGTTAAAATAAAAACTGACGCTGGCATGACTTTGAAAATATTTCAATCGTTTTTACCTGAAGGGTTCAAACTTTCAGATATTTCAGTAGACAAAGTAAATTCGTTAATGACTCAAGCATTAAAAGGAGATTTTAAATGGGAATTTGGGTCAAGTGTTATAATTAAAATGAATGATGGAACAAAATACCGAGCATCAACTAATATTGCTAAAGGATGCCCTGGAAACCTCAACAAAGAACAAATAATTAAGAAATTTAATCAAGAAAGTAAGTATATTGGCATTGACAAAAATAAAATGGATAAGGCACTCAATTTAATTGAACAAATCGAAACTTTAGATACGATTGATGAATTAATAAAATCCATAACTCTTTAATTTTTATTTTATTTTTATTTTAATAAAAAAATACAAAAATAATTAAACAAATATAATTAAACATTTATTCAAATTATTGAAAACTATTCTAATTAAAATCTTAAATAGTAATTCTCCCATAATCTAAAAATCTGTCTAATTAGAATTTCCGATTATATTATAAAATTTTATGATTCATTATTTAATAAATGATTTGTATTTTTCAGATTAATTTAAAAAAGGGTATTAAGGACAATATCGTTTTAAATATGGAGAAAAATTAAGATGAGAGTCGCATTTGGTAAGGTTAAAATTACTCCTAAAAATTATATCGGGATTCCTTTATCAGGCTATACCAGAAAAAAGAAGTGTGATGGTAAACTTGACGACTTATATGCTCATGCTGTATTAATAGAAGTTGATTACTTAAAAAACTTGAAAAAAAGAATACTTTTTATCTCTACAGATTTATTAAAATTGCCTATGGTCTACACAGATTATGTAAAAGAAAAAATCTTTAAAAAATATAGAATTCCAAAAGGTCAAATATTAATACACGCAACACATACGCATGCTGCACCAGATTTAAACGGCGAATTCGCCTATCCTGGGGGAATAATTGCAATGATTAAAGGTATTTTATTTGGAATACCCCATGATAAATATTTAGTAGAAATTGCAATGAAAATTGAAAAATTAGTGGGATTTCTAATAAATAACTTAAAGCCATGTAAATTAGCATGGAAAAAAGAAAAAATTGAGGAAGATATAATTATAAATAGAAGACACCCTGAAAGAAGATCGAAATTTCATCTTGGAATAATTGCATTTAAAAGTTTAAACAATAAAAAATTATTAGGTTTTATTGTCAATTATGCATGTCATGGGACCACCTTATCAAATGAAAATTTTAAAATTTCGGCAGATTATATTGGAAGGTTAATTTATAGAATAGAAGAGTTAACAAATAATGAAGTAAATGCTGTTTATTTTAATGGCCCATCTGGAGATATAAATCCAATAACTACTTGTGGTAATGATTTCGATAATTTAAAAAAGGATTATTCTATACTCTATGAACAGAAGGGAACTTATAAAGACACTATTCGTATTGGGTATTTTTTAGGCGAAAAAGCTTTAAAATTGGCTAATTCAATTAAAGATTCCGAATATATAGAAAATTGTGAAATTAAAGTATATGAAAAGATTTTTTCAATTCCAGTTAAAGATTATAATAAATACTTTAATTTAAATCTTTTTCAGAACAGATTACTTTATTTAATTAAAAAATATGTTTTTCTTCCTATATTATTGGCTAAACCTACACCGAATTTCCCAAGTATAGCTTTAAAAAGAAAAGGGTTAAAAATTAATGCATATTCAATTATCCAGGTTTTTCAAATCAAGACTAATAAAGGTATCTTGTTTATTACTGGAGTCCCAAGTGAAGTTTTTGAAAATATTGGAAAGAAAATTTTTGATATTACTCCAAGTGGATTTGAGAATCAATTTATATTCCAAAATAGTAATGATTGGGTTGGATATTTATTTCCTATAGATGAATATACTAAAGGTGGATATGAAGGACTTCCCACATTTCTACCTTTAAGTGGTATATATACTGAAATAGAAGTATTAAAACTTTATAATGAAATAAAAAGAAGTATCAATCAATATCATTATTAATTTTTTAGTTAAAATTCAAATAATAAGGAATTAAAAATGTCATGGAAAGAATTCAATCAAATTTCGCATTTTCTATGCGATTATATAGAAAAATATGCTCAAGAAAAAAAAGAAGATATTGCAATTATTGATGCCGAAGAAGGAAAAAAAGTTTCTTGGTCGGAATTTTTAAATGCGATTGATTCCTTTGCATTAAAATTAATGGATTTAAATATAAAAAAAGGAGATATAATAATAAGTTCCCTTCCTCTATTACTTGAGCATATTTTTTTAGAATATGCATGTTTCAAAATCGGCGCAATATTTTGTCCATTAGATTTACGTCTAAAACCCGCGGAAATTATCACTTCAATTAATTTATTAAAAACAAAAGCTAAAATGTATGTCCATCTTGGAGATACAGCGCATGCTCCATTTGCTAAATATGCAAAATTAGTGCAAAAGGAGTGTAAATTTCTTAATAATTTCATTCAATTTAGTTTACCTGAAAACTGTAATAAAAATACGATTTCCATTTTCGATTTCATTTCTGATGCCAAATCTATGGCTTCCAAATATTTTAATATTAATGAATCAAGTGAAAAAAAGAAAATACTTGCCGAACGTAAATTAACTTTAACTGAAGATGACCCTATTTTAATAATTTACACTACTGGCACTACTGGAATGCCGAAGCCTGCAATGCTAACAAATAAAAGTATTATAGCCCAAAATTTATGTTTATCTCGAGGTTTCGATTTTAGAAGCAATGATAGGATGTTAATAAATTTACCACCAAGCCATGTAGGCTGTCAAACTGAGCAGCTTATGACTACATTTTTTATTGGCGGTACTGCTGTTATATTACATCTTTTTAATGCTGAAAAATCATTACAAGCTATTGAAGATTATAAAGTTACTATCTTAGGACAAATTCCTGCAATGTTTGAAATGGAGTGGATGTTAGATAATTATAATAATTATGATCTTTCTTCGTTATCATTTGCAATTTATGGTGGTCAATCGGTATCCAGACCATTTCTAGAAAAATTGGCAAAAATGGCACCTCGATTTGGTAGCGGCCTAGGTCTAACAGAAATTAGTGGATTTTGTTCATATACACCTTTAGAAGGTTCAGTTAATGATATTTTAAATTCTCTTGGTCATGATTTCCCTATATGTCCGTTATCCATAAGAAAACCAATGAAATCCGATGGAATGGCTGGCAGTCAACTACCTGATGGTGAAATTGGTGAAATTTGTTATTCCGGGCCTCAAGTATTTAAAGGATATTTTGATAATGATGAAGCTACGAAAAAGACTATCTCTAAAGATGGTATTCTCTATACGGGCGATTTGGGTTTTAAAGACGAAAAAGGGCTGCATTTAGTAGGACGTAGTAAATTCGTTATAAAAACTCGTGGATATCAAATATATCCACCAGAAATTGAAGCATTTCTAGAAGAGATACCTGAAGTTGAGAAAGTAGCAATTGTCGGTGCTAAACATAAAATATACACTGAGGCTGCAGTAGCGTTTGTTCAATTAAAAAAGGGGAAAAAAATCTCTAAAGAAAAAATCATGGAATATACAAAAAATATCGCCGCTTATAAAAGACCATCATTAATTATTTTCATAGACGAAATACCACTAAATAGAGTACAAAAAACCGATTATAAAACATTATTAGAAAATGTAGATAAATATATTCGTGATGCTAGAGAAAAAGGTGAATGGGACTAAGTTTAAACCAAGTTTATTTTTACCTATTTTTTGGAACTTTTTTGTACTCGTTTTTTGATAATTTCTTTGACCTCTGTTATATCATGAGCTATGTATTTAATTGGTGGAAACCAAAAAATCCCACTGATAGTCCAAATAATTATCGCAATTATAAATGCAAATTGAAAATTAAACAAATCAGCAAGGAAACCGCATAAAATAGGTTCAATTGATTTAAAGATTGAATCTACTATAGTAGCCATCGATAACATAGACCCTCTATTTTCCGGCAAATTTATATCTACAAGCAACGAATACCAGTTTGTACCAATTCCAGAATTAATAATTAAGCCAACACAAATACCTATAATGAAAAATAATGATTTTAGGTCGGTTATTCCATGAAATGGGACAATTATTCATATTAATATCAAAGGTAAACTAATAAAATTACAAATTATACAAGTATATAACCTCCCTCTAATATTCTTTTTAAACCAAACATCACCTAAATAGCCAAAAATTAAAAGTCCTAAGAGAAACCCTAAACCAATAAAAAGAAAGGCTAAATATGCGTCTTGGACTGCCATATATCTCTCATTTTGTAAAAATGCAATAGCACCATAGACCATCATACCTGCTGGAATGACATATAGACCATTAAGAATTAAATAAGCATTAGTTTTTCTCTTCCAGATATATTTTAAATCTTGTATTTTAATTTTATAAGAATATTCTGCTCCTTCAAGTTCTAATACCTCCGTCTGCCCCCTCATTGGCTCTTTAATCACTGCAACAATCGGTAAAATAAAGAGCATAATTGAACCGAAAATTAAAAAAGAAAATCGCCATCCAAAATCCTCTAGTGTTAAAGCTGAAAATCCGGTACCTAATACTGTCCCTAATGCAATTGCAAAACTGAAATATCCAAAAACCTCTGAGCGCTTTTTTCCATGTGTATAATCTGGAATAATTGAAAATCCTACTGGTAATATCGATCCTATTCCTATCGCTGAAAGAGCTCTAAAAATTAATACTTCGATGTAATATTTAGAAAAATAAATCAATATTGAAAATATACTCTAAATAATGCCCCCAATCACTACTAACCATTTACGAGTAGTTTTATCTGCATAATAACCAAAAAATAACATTGCAAGAGCCCCAATAAAAAGAAAAAGTGAATCAAACAAAAATAACTCTGACTAAGGTTTCAAGAATTCAGCTTGTAAATTATTATAAGCTGCTGCAAAGAGACCTAAACTACAACTATAAATTAATATTAAAAAGAAAATAAGGACTGAAATTACTCGTTTATTAATAATAAATTCTAATTTGCTCAAAATACGTCCTCAATATTTAATTATTGTACCTAATTTATATGACTCTAACGCCTTTAAACAAACATCAAGAGACGCTCTTATTGTATTAAAATCTATATTAAATGGCCTATTTCTTAATATACATTCGGAAAAATAATTTATCTCCGATTTATATGTTTTTAAAGGGTCGCTCTCTTGTAATTTAAAACCTTGTCCTGAAACAAATACCTTCATAAACATATTTGTCCTATCATTAATTTCTATTACACCTTTAGTCCCAAATATATGTAATAATGTATCTATATTGCATGAAGTGTAAAATTCTTTTGGTAAAATCCAAGTCCCATTTATTGCTGCTATGGTACCTCTTTTAAATTTGATAATGACCGTCGCACTATCTGGCGTATCATATTTTTCAAGTAAAAAATTGTTAGCAACTGCAAAAACTGACTCTATTTCGTCATCTAATATCCAAATCGTTGCATCGATATCATGGATCATTAGGTCTAATATAATCCCTCCGCTTAAATTTTCGTCAAAAAACCAATCTTTATAAGTAGGTGCATTGACATGTCGATATGCACTTACTTGAACAGGAATTCCAATATCTCCATTCATTACAATCTTTTTTGCCATCTGATATTCTGGGATAAACCTACAATATTGTGCTACCATTAATTTATCTTTTTTATTATTAATTATTTTCATTAATTTATCAAATTCTTCCAAAGTGCGGGTTATTGGTTTCTCTACTAATACTTTTTTATTAGATTTAATACTTTTTTCTATAAATTCAAAATGAGTATGAGTTGGTGTACAAATATCGATTACATCAATATTATCATCATTTAGTAAATCATTTAAATCGGTATATTTATTATTAATTTGAAACTTTTTGGAGAATTGGTCTAATTTTTTAGAATTTGGATGATACGCAGCTACAAGCTGGCTATTAGTCAATTCTTTAATACATTGTGCGTGTACTTGTCCTATATGACCTATACCAATTAAACCAAAATTAACAATTTCTTTATTCATTTTTTTAATTCTCCTATTGCATTCTTAATTGTACTTACTATTTGGTCGAGCTGCTCTGTTGATAACGAAGGAATTGTAGGCAGTCCAATAACACGATTACATATATCTTCCACAATTGGTAAATGTATCTTATACGAAACTTTTTTCTTATAGTAAGGGCATGTAAATGGACATTTTTTAGGACCATAACCCATTAAATCTTGGAATAACGGAGATTTATATAGTGGTCGAGGATAAATTAACTTGGTTATCACTTCTTTCTCATTTATTTTACCCAGAAACTTTTCTCTATTAATTCCTAATTCCTCAGGTCTAATTAATGGAGCGTATAAATGATAAACATGTTTTACATCTTTTCTTGATTTAGGTAATTCAAGTCCAGGTAAACCACTAAAATTTTCATTATAATATTTTGCATTCTCTATTCGTCTTTTATTCATATTATCTAATTTTTTTAATTGAATTAATCCGATAGCAGCTTGAATGGCAGTCATACGATAGTTATAACCTAACCTAACATATTGATACCAATAAGGTTCACCATGGTGTCGTATTAATCTGCATTTTTCTGCAAGTTCATCATCATTTGTTGTAATTATCCCACCTTCTCCAGTCATCATATTTTTTGATTCAAAAAAGCTAAAACATCCTAAATCTCCAATACTTCCCACTTTTTTATTTTTATATTTAGCCCCATGTGCTTGACATGCATCTTCAATAATCGGGATATTATTTTCTCTACCTATTTTCAAAATTGACTCCATATCTGCTGGATGTCCAAATAAATGAACAGGAATAATTGCTTTTGTATTAGGTGTAATAGCTTTTTCAATAGCATTAGGGTCTATACAATATGTTTCTGGGTCTATGTCCACGAAAATTGGAATAGCATTCTGGTGTAAGACAGCTGTCGCTGTTGCTACAAAAGTAAATGGTGGAACTATAACTTCATCTCCTGCTCCTATTTCTAAACTGGCTAATGCAACATGCAACGCAGCTGTCCCTGAATTAACTGCAATAGCATGCTTAACTCCAATATATTTTGCAAATCTCGTTTCAAACTCACTTATTTTTTCACTAGAAATTAAAGTTAAACGACCTTCTTTTAGTACCTCTCTAACTGCATTAATTTCATCTTCACCAATACTAGGCTGAAAATGTACATGTTTTGCAAAATCAGCTGTATCTTTCATTTTTATCATAAATCTATTTTAATTTCAAATAAATAAATTCGCATTATTCTTTATAAGTAATAATCCCCTAAAAAGATAGAAAAAAAATTATTTTAAAGCATTTATTATTTCTTTA
>SUPR01000097.1 GCA_005191425.1 Candidatus Helarchaeota ASGARD archaeon Hel_GB_B | reverse complement strand
AAAGAAACAATAGAAATCGTTCAAAAAAGTAAGGACGAAGTTAATAATTTGATGAACAGATTTGAAAAAATTATTAAAAGTTCATATCAATCAGATTCATCAAACATTTCATTTAATTTAAAGGATTTAGCTGAAACAAAAAAGCAAATTTTAAAAATTAATGAACATCTTACTACTTTATATAGTAATATTAAGACCGAGCGAGATCATCTGAATAGATGGGCAATTTCAGGTTCAAATCTAAATTTAATTCTTCCAATTATAAGAATATGGTTCCCACTATACATTGCAGAAATAAAAGATACTTCAGGAGTAAATAGATGGATTGTAGCTCCGCCATTAATTCTTCAATCAAAAACCGAATATGAAATACCAATAGATGTCTTTAATCCGTCATTTTTGACATCATTAAAGGAGAGAGTAGAAAACAATTTTAAATATTTTAAAAAATTCATACCAAAAAGTTCAACGATAAATTTTTTCGGAAATAAAGATGTAAATTATGCAATCTCAGAAGGATTTAATAAACTGCTCTCCAATTATCATGTAGATACTAAAATATTAAATTATGTTCAAAATACTTGGATTAAAAATTTAGAAATAGAATAAAAATATTTTATAATAAGATATTTTATCGTTAATTTATAATTTCTACTTAATATCATTATGAAAATAGTTGGTTTAAAATGAACGATATCGAATTAGACCTAAAAAAATTGAAGGATTCCAGCATTGAAGAAAAAATAAAATTAATTGAATTAGAAAAACAATTTTTAGAACACGAAAAAACTACAACCGAGCAGATAAAAAGTTTAGAATATGCGGTCAATGAAAAGGATTCGACAATTGAACAAAAAAATATGAAAATTGAAATGTTAAAAGTCCAAATAAATAAAATAAATGCTGAATTAAGTGAAAAAAAGAAAATCCTGGACGATTTTGAACTTGAAAAAAGGAAATGGAGTGAAGAAAAAAAATTACTTATAGAAAAAATCGATAAATCAAAAAGTGAAAATGAGGAAATAATCGAGAATTATAAGAAAAAATTTGATGATTTACAGGAATTAATTAAAAATAAAGAAGCTGAATTCGAGAATGAAAGAAACAGTTTGATGGCTGAAATAACTAATGAAAAAAACAACCATAAAGAGGAATTAATAAAACTTCAAGAAGATTTTGAAAAACAAAAGGAAAAGTTGATTAAAGAATTCGAGCAAAAATTAAAAGAAGAAAAAGAGAATTACCAAATAAATGAGAATATAAAAATATTAATAGGCGAAAATCAATTTATTTCACAAATTAATGAAATATTAAAAAATGTTAAAGTACGTGTTTTATTGATCCTTCCACATTTAGATGATTTAAATAACATAGACTTGTCCAGTATAGATGAAAATGTATCTATAAATTTATCGACTCGCATTGATTTAAAGAATCCTGAGCACGAAAATATTATCTCAAACCTTAGAAAAAATTACAATATTATCGTTAGAAATTATGAATCTGAGGATCTGTGGGGACTAAAAAAGGACGGTGATTCTTTACTTTTAGCTTCAAAATTAGAATCTGGTGAATATTTCGGGTTTTTTACTTCTGATATAAAAAATGTAAACCTATTCTCTGTAATCATTAGTGATGCAAATCTTCGGGCTAAGAAGATAGGTTTTTAATTTTATTGATTAACTTTTTAAATATAATTAATGCTTATAATAAAAATAATTTGTAAATAAATTCTATATTCAATTAAAAATTATCCCAATATCTATAAATTTTAATTGTCTCTAGATAGATAATTGTTGAATCAAAAAATGATTTTTGGGTGCTTGGTATGACAAGTGAAGAATCATCAATGGTAAAAATACTAACAGGAATTTTAGAAGATTCTGTTGAAGCTTTAAGAAGAATTGAAAAACATATTTTGGAACAAAATCAAATTATAAATGAATTAGTTAAAAAAGTTAATAATATTGAAAATAAATTTGATGCGGGCTTTAATACAATTACAAATTCAAGCTTACCTGCTTTTGAACAGACTTTATCTGAAAAAATGAAAAGTCTTGAGACATCTACCATAGATGAATTAAATATTTTATTGAATTCATTAGTTAATAAATTAAAAAAGAATTTACAAATTCTATCAATTCAAGATATTGTCCAGAATATTGATGATTTGGCATCGAAAATTAAAGGTAAAAAACCAGTCCAGAAAGAACATAAAGTTGATAAAGAGCAAAAGATTAAAGAACCAGCTAAACCATCTCAACCTACGCCAGCTCCAGTAAAAGCGCCTCAACCAATTGAGAGTACTGTAGAAGAGCCACAACCCATTGAAGATGATGATGAAGACCATGTAGTAAGGCCATCTTCATTTTTTGGATCATAATTAATAAATAAATATTTTGGATTTGAAATCTATGTCTGATCAGAGTGAAGTTAATCAAATTTCCGCACTGTTTGAAAATTTATCTGAAAAGTTGGACAAAATGTCAAAAAATATTGATAATATTTCGGCTTCATTAATTAATTTAACTGATACAATTAATGAGTCTATGCTCCAAGTTAGCGACCATCTGGAGGACTTAATAAATGTTTTTGAAAAAACATTTCAATTTAGAGATTTAGCAAATTCAAATAAAATTATTGAAAATATTTCAAAAAAAATTGAGGATAAATTTGATGTAACTGATTTTCAAGATACGCTTAATGAGTTAAATGAAATAATTCAAGAATTAAAAGAATTAAAGGAAAATAGTAGTGATGAGTAATGTCTTCTTCAGGTAAACAATCATTATTACCATTTGTTGCAAGTGCATTAAACGATATTTATTCGAAATTAGATGTAATTAATAATAAATTAAATAATGTTCAGGATGCATTTGAAGATTTTATGAAGTCTATAGGTGAGAAATTTACTTTGATAACTCAGCAATTAAAAATTACCACTAAAATATTAAATGAATTGAAACAAGATAAAGGTCTCGTGGAATCAAGTAAAATATTGAAAAACTCTTTAGAATCAATCCAAGAAAACATTTTCTATCTTGAATTGGGTTTGTCACTCCATGAATTATTAAATAGTTTAAAAAATTTAGTCCTTGAATAAAGTAATAAATAATTTTAAGATTTATATGGAATATGATTGCGTTTTATCTTTGATCCCGCCCTATACCATTAATACTCCATCTTCAGGGTTAGCATTATTACACACATATTTAAAAGAAAAAGGGATAAATATCCAAACAATAGATTTTAGTCCGGGATTTTATTACAAATACTTAAAAGATTTTGATATCAACCATTCTTTCAAATTTAAAATTAATCTATTCCCCTTAATCGGTTATACACTTTTATTATTTGATTCAAAAAATTTTTTCTCGATAAAAAATGTGGGAAAACATTTTTTAGAATCATTATCACCCATTCATTTAGATTTGTTTAACGAAATATTTCAAAATTTAAGAGATAAAACCGCTAAATTTTATAATATTCTGGATAAATATGTCCAAAATTTAATTTCATTTGATACAAATATTTATGCTTTTTCAGTTAATATTACTAATGTTATTGCTACATTAAAAGTTATTCAAAATATTAAACGATTAAAAACCAATTCAATCATAATTTTGGGTGGGCCTGAAACTTTTCCTACATATAGACGAGATTTATATGTAAATTTAGATATCATAGATTATGTAATTTATCATAATGATGGTACATATCCATTATTTAAATTAATAGATTCACTGAAACAAAAAAGTAATTTAAGTTTTGTCCCCGGTCTAGCACTAAAAAAGAATAATCACATTTATATTACGGAATTACCTCCTAAAATTAATTTAAATGATTTACCGTTTCCTATTTATGATGAATTAACCTATTTTGATTATAAATTTAAAAATTTTCAGAAATTAGAATTATTAGCAACAAAGGGTTGCGATGGGCGGTGTTCATTCTGCAATGAACCTTCAATTTGGAACCCAGTTATAAGTAAAAGTCCAAATAACATATTAAAAGAAATAAAATATTATTTGAAAAACTATGGGATCGATAAATTTGAAATTAGTGATAATGCTTTCAACATAACAACTAATTTTACCAATGCACTTAAATTACTTGACCAAGAAAACTTGCATATTTCTTTTGGCGGAAATTGTAAATTAAATAATTTGAATCAAAATAGAATTAAAATCTTTAAAAAGTATGGACTAACGCATTGTTTTTATGGTCTTGAATCTGGTAGCCAAAAGGTACTTAACTTAATGAAAAAAGACCTAAATATACACTCTGCAACCAAATTGATAAGATTAACATCAGAATTGGATATTGATGTGGTTCTTTATTTAATCATAGGATTTCCAGGAGAATTAGATATCGATTTTGAATCGACTATTAATTTTTTGGATGATAACAGAAATTATATTGATGATATTATTATTAGTGTTTTTACATTAATGAATAATTCGCCAATATTTAACTCAAAATCTGTAATACCAATACGACTTGGTCCAAAAATTTTAAATTGTTTTACCTATAAGACACAAGATGGAATTACACACAAGAAGAGAGCTGATAGATATTTAAAAATTAAAGAATTTTGGGAACTGATCCATAATGTTAATTAATGTTATTTGACTTAAATTTATACTAATGATTGACGATCTTAAAATTTTAAAATTTGGTTCATTAAATATTGAATTTGGTGAAAATCCATCTATTTCAATGCTCAAAATCAATAAAGCTCTTGGAAGATTTGGCGATAGTTCTATTACATATATCAAATACAAAGGAAATAATTATATTATTGATACTGGATTTGCTAATGAAATTGATATATCTGATAAGAATTTAACATTTAATGAACGTTCTTTAAAAAATATA
The DNA here is from genome assembly GCA_005191425.1 of Candidatus Helarchaeota ASGARD archaeon Hel_GB_B. GTDB lineage: Archaea > Asgardarchaeota > Lokiarchaeia > Helarchaeales > HEL-GB-B > HEL-GB-B. The sequence goes on along the minus strand of SUPR01000097.1, from coordinate 7,471 downwards.
TTTAATCAATATGACTTGACTTTTAATGACATTGATGGTATATTTATTACTCATTGGCACACAGATCATTTCGGAAATTTGAGACTATTTCCTAATGCAAAAATATACTCATTTTTACCCGATAAAGAAATATATTCAGAAATTTTTAATAATTATGATTTGTCCAGAGATTTTTCATTAAATATAGACCGAATTGCCGAATTTTATAATTTCAGTCATCTATTACCGGTTATTTTTTTAAATGAAAAGGACGAATTCGCTGGATGTAGAATTTTTCCCACTCTAGGACACACTTTATTACATTGTTCTCTCCTTATAGAATATTTAAAAGTTAAAATTATCGTTGCAGGTGATGCTATTGTTTCCCAATCTTATTTTGATCATGACGAAATATGGCAATACAACTCAGGTAATTTAGGTAAAGAAGCTTGTATTAAATCAATGCATAAAATAACTTCTATTGCAGATTATATTATTCCAGGGCATGGACATCCGTTCCAAAATTATAAAAAAAGATATATCAATATAAATAATAAAAAGTAGATAACCTTTAAACAAATCCAGATTAAATTTAAGTATGTATTTTTTATTTAGACAAATTATTTTAAATTATTAATCTAAATTTTTATTGATAAAAGTCTTTAATTCTTGAAATTCTTTTTAAATAAGACAAATTAAAGCATAACCAATTAAAAAATTAAATTTAAAAAAAACAAAATATCAATTTGGTGTAAATTATGAGTGTTTTTGATAAGATTGAAGATGAAGAGAAAAGAATCCATGCGATTCATGTTTGGAATAACATAAAAAATAGGCGTGCAATGAGATGGGTGTATTCATACGAAGAAAAACCTGTTCCAAAAGAAATCATAGAAAAAATTATTGATGCTGGATGTCAAGCACCAAGTCCCGAAAATTATCAACCTTGGGAAATAGTTGTAGTAACCGATTTAAAGACCCGAAAAGCAATTGCAAGATTGGGTAGAGTTTTTTGTAAATATATGTTTGGTGGCGGTCAAATTACTTGGAAGGAAGTAGCAGCATGGCGATTTGGTTATATGAAAAAGCCATCAGCTATTGGGATATCAACTGCATTAATGGGTACGGGGTGGCTTATGGACTATATTGAAAAAGCTGTGATATTGGTAATTGCGTGCAGACAAGGATTAGTTGGTGCAAAACATTTCACGGACATAGTCCCCATTACAGCTCAACAATTAGCAAGTAGGATGAGTATGGGCTGTTCATTTATGCTAGCCCAGAATATGATGTTGATGGCACATGCCCTTGGGATCGGAGCATGCTATTTTAATTTTCCAATGTCTAGTCCTGCTGCAGAAAATAAAATAGCAGATATGTGCAATATAAGTTATCCGGAATTTTCGATTATTGGATTCGTTAGTTTAGCATATCCATTATTTCCAAGAAAAAGAGGACCAGATCGCGAGTCTCCAAAGAAAAAAGCTTGGTTTAATAAATTAGGAAATTCATGGGATAATTTTAAGGAGGAATAAAAGTGAGTAAGAGTTTATTTCATTTGAAAGTTATAAAAAAGATACTAAATTCATCTGTAAAATGGGACATTCTATTAAAGAGATCCACAGTAGGTATGTGGCAGGCATTATGCAGTACTCAATATATGATGTATCATATTTTTAACGATGTAGGTAAATTATTAGTAGAAGAATTAAAACCAGAAAAAGAATCAGTTGAATATGGTGTTAATTTACTTGAATGGGCAATAAATTATACTTTGGACATAGAATGTACAATTCAAGGAGATATTTTAATACTTGGTCGTTGCCCATTTGATAAAATGCGCATGGAATTCTTGGAAAGTGATGAATTTAAAGAGGTACCATATATTTGGAACTGTGCTTATATGTTTTGTAGACCGGTAATGCTCGCAATATTAAAAAATTTGTCAAAAAATTTAACAATAGAAGTGCTAGAAAATAGACCTACAGAACTGATCAAAGGTAAAACATGTGATACATGTAAATTTAAAGTAATTCAGTGTGAGGATGAAACTTTTGCACAAGCGATTACGTGTGGAAATGAATTTAGAGTGGGGATTTGTAAAAAGGAAATACAATGTACCTATGGATTTGGTTTAATAAAAAATCCAAGAGACCCAAATAGTAGACCAGAATTAAAACAAGATTGCCCATGTTTTGTAAAAATTGGTCCAGATGAAATACCGATAATCTTTAGAGAAAAAGAATTTTACCAACACACACCTTATGAATTTCTGTTGGATGAAAATGTCAGAGAAGACCCGAAAAAACCATGTTCAGATATTACAACATGGGTAATGTAATTTTTTCATTTTTTTTTAGTTGTGAGAAAGATGATGGATTTTAGAGTTAGAGATAGAGATGCACCAATATCGCCAGAAGGAATAATTTTCCGAGTATATGGATATTTACATCCTCCAAATTCATGTTTATGTGATGTTGAATATGCACATTCTAGCATTTACCAATCAAAAGATCCACGATCGCCCAGAATTTCCTCAAAATATGGGACATTTTATAAATTTTATGCAGATGGTGGTCTTAATTTTGTTAAAAAAAATTATCCACAATATTTAATTTATTATAATCCACTCAATTGCGACCAAGTGGGAATAAAAAAAGACCAAATAAAAGAACTTAGAAAACCAGATGAAAAACTAAAAAACATTATTTCAAAAGACTCGCCAGATAAACTTATTGAATTATTAATGGACATATTGGAGATCATTCAAGACCATAGCGGGTTAAAGCCACATAGGTTCGGTATATTTGGTTCTATTCTTCACGATTTTTATCATCTAAAATATTCAGACATCGATTTGATAATTTATGGTAAAAAGAGTTTAGAAGAACTTCGGACCGTCTTACTTGACTTTTATTCGGATAAAAGTTTTCCCATAAAAAATGAATTTGACGAAAATCCTGCTAATATAACTCCCAAACATTGGTATTTTAAAAATTATTCAATTAAAGAATATTTGAAATATCAAAAGAAAAAAGGAATATATTCAATAATTAAATCCAAAAAATTCGATAGAAAAGTTAAAATAGAATTTGAACCAGTAAAAAATTGGTCGGAAATTGGGATATATGACCAATATTTGGAAATTAAAAAGGTTGGCTGGATAAAGGCTGTTGGACGAATACTTGATAATTCTGAATGCTTTTTTATTGGTGGTACATGTCCAATTGAAATTGAAAATATTTTAAATGGTCCAAAAGTTGGCGATATCACACAAATTACCAATTTTGTTGAAGAATTTAGGGGACAACTTGATACAGATGAAAAATTTGTAGTTGAAGGTAATCTTGAAAAAGTTATTACACAATCAAAAACATTTTACCAGATAACACTTACTTATGGCCCCAATTATGACCATCAAGTATTAAAAAAATATTGAGACGGATATTATTATTCAAGTGTTTATTAATTTATTGCTTAAATAAAAAAGTTCAAGAATGTTGTCCAAGATTATTTTAAAATATTTGTAAAAGTCAAATAAAATAAAAAAATTAAGATTTTTTATAATAATTACCAACTACATTTTTTTAAGAATCTCAGCAATCAAGGGTGCACATTTTACTTGGCTAACTGGACTCGGAATAGAATCAGAGCCGATAATTACATCGGCACCAGCACGATAAAGATTAATTAAAGCATCACCAATCAATAATAGGTGGCTTGCAGCTGCCAGAATTTTGTTAGCCCCTTGGTCTTTTAAAACTTTTATTGTTTCAGCCATAGTCTTACCTGTTGAAATGATATCATCTATTAAAATAATATCTCTATTCAAGACCTCTAAATTTCTGGGCTTAAGTTCTATATCATAATCGCCATGTCTAACTTTTTGTAATATGTCATATTCAATTTCTATTTCATTTGCAGCCATTTGAGTCCATTGCTCGCTTTCTTCATCAGGGCCTATTATGATTGCGTCCTTTAAATTATAATTATTATTAATGTACCGGACGATCATAGGAATTAGAGAAATATTTTGAGCTTTAATAGTAAATAAATCAGACAACGATTTAATTCGATGAAGGTGTGGATCAAATGTATATAAAATATCTGTACCTGCATTCTCAATTAAATTTGCTATAATTTTAAAACTGATAGGCTCACCTGGATTGAATTCAGTATCTTGTCTTGCATAAGGAAAATATGGGATAAATGATATGATCTTTTCAGCTCCATGTGTTTTAAGAACATTTGTTATAAAAAAATATTCCATTAAATATTCGTCAGGAGTCCTATACATTGATTGAATAACGGCATAAGAATTTCCTTTAATGTGATCATCTAATATTCTTATATATTTTTCTCCGTCAGGAAATTTCCTAGTATTTACCATAATATATTCGGTATTTAATTCTTTAGCTACTTCAAATGCTATGTGTTTTGCGGATGAGCCTCCCACCACTTTTAACATTTTTATGACCTTTCGTTATATTTTTTATAAAATTATGCGCCATAGGGGCTTCGAACCCCTGACTTCCAGCTCACTTAGAGCATGTGCAAAGTACAGCCAATTCCTGAACACGCAATGTGCTCTTATAAGGCTGGCACTCTGTCCAATTCAGTTGTAGAATAGTTTAAGTATATTCTAACAATGGCTGAGTTAATGGCGCATTATTTTTTGAATGTTTAATTTTAATTAAACTTTAACATTAAAATTTTATTATTATTAAAAAATTTTTTGAATATAGTTTTTTAATATAAAGGATAAAATTTTCAAAATGAAGACGAAAAATGATATAGTTACCTTAAATTTGTATATAAACATCAAGATATTTTAGATATCAATGAATAAATTGCAAATAAAGATATAAAATCTATTTCTTTTCTGATTCTTCTTTAAAAATTTTTTGTATTATTAACTCAAAAGCCTTATCAACATTTTCACCTGTTTTTGCAGATGTTTCTAAATATTGAATTCCTAATTCTTCAAATTTTTTCTTAATTTCTTCATCATCAACGACCCTTTCATCCTTTAAATCAATTTTATTCGCAAGGACTAAAACAGGTAATCTTCCACAAGTCTTCCAATATTCGTTTAGCCAATCACTAACATGATTAAAAGATTCTTTATCAGAAATGCTAAATACAATTATTGCCCCAAATGACCCTTGTAAATAACTTTCTCGTAAAATTTGATAGCGTTCTTGCCCCCCAATATCCCATATTATTAAATAAATGTTTTTATCTTCAACTTGCATTAATTTTGCTGAAATATCTGTTCCAATTGTCAATTTATATGTATCTTCGAATCTTTTTTCAGTATGTCTTATTATTATTGATGTTTTACCAACTGCTGGATCTCCTAAAAAGCATATTTTATAGACTTTCTGAAAGTCTCCTTCCATTTTTTTCATCTCGTAATTTTTATTCATAAAATAATGGTATATTAATATTTAAAGAGTTTTTGTAATTAAATTCATTATTAATTTTTTAATTTATCTTTTAGATGATTTTTAATGTAGATATTATCTAGGACATATATATTAAATTATAAGATTAAAATAGTTATCTTATTAATTTCAATTTGTAAAAAAATGATTTTAAATCACTATATTGGTTAAGTACTTAATTAAATAATCCACATTTATCTTTTTTAATTTAATAACAACTATTTTTTACATTCTTTTTATTTATTATTATGAAAATTAAAACAATATTCTATTTAAAAACTATTTGTGATTAAATTAGACTAATTTTGTATTAATAAATAATACATTTTACCAATTGATAAGATATATGTCGCGACTTTATATTATAACAAATGTTCAAACCGTTAATAATTTTTTAGAGATTTTTATAAAATTCTAAATAATTCATAGATTCAAGTATCTAATAACAAATTTTTTCCGTGGATTTTTCTCTTGGTACAATTATGTAAAGATATAAAATAAAAAAATCAAACTAAAAAAATAAATATCAAAAATTATTTAATGGTGTTAAGGAAATATTTCCATATCTCAAATTAATATTTTAAGGATAAAAATCAGATACGAGAAATTAATTAAATAAATTAAAATTAGGAAAATCTATCAAAATTTAAAATAAAACTGAAGATAAATACAAAGATAAAATTTAAAAATAATATAAAATTTTTAGTAATTTGTATTTCTATTATCATATTTCTATTAGGGACAATTCTAACATTTATGATTCCTACGAGTGTAAAAATTACATATGGACTGACAATAAAGACAAAAGATGGGACAACAATAGTTTTCAATGTTTATGAACCTAACAGTAATGCAGTAAACAAGCCAGCGGTAATTATTGGACATGGAATAATGGACAGTAAAGAGTGGATGAAGGGCTATGCAATAGAATTTGCTACCTCAGGGTTTGTTGTAGCTACTCTCGATTTTAGAGGGCATGGTCAAAGTGGGAGTGAACTTGACTTTAGTCAGTTGATCAATGATGTAAAGGCAATTAAAACATATCTTGACTCACGATCAGATGTAAATATAAGTAAATTAGGTTATCTTGGGTTTTCTATGGGCGGGTGGCCAGGTAATATAATTGTGAAGAATGATAATTCTTTTAAATGTTTTATTGGTATTGGTACTTTTCTTAATATAACTAAAAATGACTTGGGAACAAACCGTACACTTAATATTTTAATGGCGCAAGCAAAATTTGATGAAGTTTTTTCGTTAAAAGAAACAACTGAATCAATTAGCAAATTATTAAATAAATCACCATCAGAAATTGTCCCTAACCGTTTATATGGTAGTTTTAAAGACGGTAACGCGTCCATACTTTTTTTTGATGATAATTCAGATCATGTATTCTTGGCTTGGGACCAAGACCCTATTAGAATATCAAGAGATTGGCTTTTAAATACATTCCCCGATGTTATTCCAATTGATACAAATTTTTATGTTAATATTAGAGCATTTTTCTTGTTAATACAAATTATTGGTGGTATCATCTTCTTTTATTTAATAACGGACGTAATATCAAATTTCTTTATAAAAGTTAAAGAAAATGACATCAAAAAAGTGGAAATTGAAAATAAATCGGGTTTGAATCTGTTCATCAAATTATTTATTTATTCATTTCTTGCCGGAATTCCTTCAATGTTATTAATGATACCAATTCTGATATTTTTACCATTGCCTATAGCAGGGGCAACGGCGATGTTTTTATTTGGGGTCATATTTGCTATTATAATTCTATTTTGGAGGCCTACAAAGAAAATTAATTTAAATTTTTGGAAAATATTCAAGACCCCATTCAGTATTTCTAAAAAAATATTGCTTAAACATATTACCATAGGAATAATTTCATCAATAATATTATTTACAATATTATATATCTCAGTTGGTCTGAATCTTTATGGAATTGTCCCATCCGTATCTAAATATCCATGGTTTCCAATTTATTTTTCATTTAATTTATTTGCTTTTATAATTTTGAATATATTTTTCAATTCAATACT
>SUPR01000096.1 GCA_005191425.1 Candidatus Helarchaeota ASGARD archaeon Hel_GB_B | reverse complement strand
TTTGAAATGAATCTTTAGAACAAAAACAAGTGGCTGAAAAAATGAGGATGATAGAAGAGATTTGGATTGTACATCCATCAGGAATTACATTATTTAACCTAACTAAAGGAGATAAAATAGATCCAGTGTTATTTGGTGGCTTTTTTAGTGCACTTAATTCTTTTATTCAGCAATTAGGTGAAAAGAAATTAAAAACAATTATAATGGGTGATTCAAAATTGACGATCTTTCAAGGCTACAAGGGTATTCTGTTTATATCGCGGTCAAAAAAAGGAATTAAAAACAAGTTAATAATTAGTAATTTAAAATTTGTTGAAGATATGTTTAAGAAAGAATTTCAAGATATTATTGATACTTGGAATGGTGATACAAATATTTTTAGTAATTTTGGTGATATGATAAAAGAAATATTTGAAGATACTCCTGAACAACGCACAAAAGATGCATTATGGTAATAATTAATAACTTCAATTCATGTTATGATTGTGAGGTCAATGGTCTTTTTAAAAAATAAAAGTTTGATTACAACTCAAGAATGGTCAAAAGATGAGTTAGAGTATGTTTTAAATAAGGCATTTGAATTAAAAAAGACATTTAAGAAGGGAAGATATAATATACATAAAAAGTTGGAAGGTTATACGCTTATTATGTTATTTTTTAGCCCATCAACAAGGACCAGGAATTCATTTGAGGTTGGAATGACACAGCTTGGTGGTCATGCAATTTATATTGATGCAGATAAAAGTTGGGTTGGAAGAAAAAGTGAAAGCATTAAGGACACTGCCAAAGTTTTATCACGGTATGCCGATGCGATTGGAATTAGAATATTTCCTAACGTAGTTAAATGGAAATATGGTGAAGCTAATAGAATTATAAGGGAATTTGAAAAGTTTAGTGAAATACCAATAATAAATTTTGAAGATGACTTATATCATCCATGTCAAGCGCTATCTGATATTATGACTATTAAAGAAAAAGTGAATAACCTTAAAAATAAAAAGTTTGTAATATCTTGGGCATATCATCCAAGACCTTTACCTGTCAGTGTCCCTAACTCTACCTTACTAGCGACAACAAGGTTTGGTCTGGACGTCACACTAGTCCATCCACCAGGTTTTGAACTAGACGATAAAATAATTAATATTGCAAAAAAAAATGCTTCAAAAAATGGGAGTTCATTTGAAATTACAAATACTTTAGAAGATGCATATGCCGGCGCAGATATTGTTTATGTAAAATCTTGGGGCTCATTAAAAGAGTATGGCAACCCTCAAAAAGAAAAGAAACTTAGAATCCCATATAGGGAAAATTGGATATGTAATGACCAATTAATGGACTTGACCAATAAAAATTCATTTTTTATGCATTGTATGCCCATTAGAAGGAATGTAATAGCAACAGATTCTGTTTGTGATGGGGCCCACTCAATTATTTATGATCAAGCAGAAAATAGATTACATTTACAAAAAGGTTTACTAGTTTCAATTTTGCAATCCTAAGAAATTTTCTATAAAATCCTCTATTATCTTAATTTCATTTAAAAAATCTTTTTTATAAATGAATTCTTCTTTAGTGTGTTCTAACTTTGGGTCTCCTGGCCCTATACTTATTGTTGGAATTCCTAATTTATTACCTATAACATTCATAAATGTAGTGCCAGTTTTTCTTGTTAACTTACTTTTGACGTTCAAAACTTTTTCAATAGATTCTGATAATTTCTGGATAAAAATTTGTTTTGGGTCCGTTGAATATGGTAATACAAGGCTTAAAATTTCAATGTCAATAATACAATTATTTGACTTAATAAAATCTTCTTTTAATTTATTGATACCAGAAATTAAATCATTAAAATTAATACCAATTGGAAATCTAAGGTCAATATAAAATTTAGCTCTTGATGGAATGACATTTTTCCCTTCGGAGCTGTAGAATTCAGTAATTGTAGGTATTGCACTAAAATAGGGTGTACGACCTCTGTAATTGATATTAAAAAACTCTTTAATTTTTAAATAAAATGAATGAGCAAGTTCAATAGTATTATCAAATAACCATGCACTTGCTGGATGACCTGAACCCTTTTTTGATTTCATAACTATTTGAAGTAATGCCCTCCCTTTATAAGCAACGACAATATTGTTTGTATTATTTGGTTCTGCAAAAATTGCATAGTTTGCTTGAACCCCACTGTTTAAGAATTCATCAATTCCTTTTGTACTAATTTCTTCTTGCACAATCCCTGCAAAAATTATTTTTCCATTCAATTTTTTTTTACTAAACTTTGATGCCCCAAGTAAAAGTGCCATCAATGGACCTTTAGCATCTACAGCACCTCTTCCATATAATTTTTCATCATCTTCATAAACAGGGAGGTTGTCATTAATTGTATCTAAATGAGATGATAATAAAATAATTGGTCTATTCTCACCAATTTCACCAATTACATTACCTATCCTGTCTATCCTTACATTTGAGTACCCAAGCTTTTGAAGCAAATTAAATAAAAATTGGGACATCTCTTCTTCTTTTCCTGAAGGAGAAAAAATTTCTAATGCATCTTTTAATAATTTAATATATGTAATTTCATCTAACAAAATCATTCGTTCCTATTATTTTATTAAACAAATTTCCAAGATAATTCTGTGCCTGACCGACCATCTAACACTGAAGAAATTGGATTTTCTATTAGCCCGGAACCTATAAATACTGATTTAATCCCCATTTTAAGCGCTTCATTTGCGGCATAAACTTTTTTTCTCATCCCGCCTTCCACTTTTGGTAAAATAGACTCAATTTCCTCTTTTCCTAATTTATCAATAATTTTACCATTAATCAATATCCCGGGCACGTCAGTAAAAAGAAATAATGTTTCCGCTTTTAAAGCAGATGCAATATGACCTGCGGTTCTATCGCCGTCCAAATTTAATGGTTCAAATTCATGCCCGATCCCAATTGGAGCTATAATTGGAAGGTAATTGTTTGACAATAATAAATCAATTAACGAGCTATTAATCTCTTCAATATTCCCACTAAAGTCGCCGTGAAAAGCGATCTTTTTACCTGTCTTTTCGTCTATTATTCTTAAATTATTTTTTCTCTTAGATTTAATTAAACTGCCATCAATTCCAGATAAACCTACTGCTTTAATTTGTAGTGATTCAAACTTTGCTACCAGATCTTTATTTAATTTGCCTGCCATGACCATTTGAGCAATTTCGACAGTTTCCCTATCTGTGATTCTACTTTCCATTCCAGAAGCTGATTTCACAATGCGGGGTTTTTTACCAATTTTTTCTAGCATTTGATTAATTTGCGGGCCACCACCATGGACTAAAACAATTTTTTTATTAGACTTTTTAATTATATTTGCAATATCTATAATAACATTATTGAACATTTCTCCTTGTGATAATAATTTACCACCTAACTTGATAACTATACTCATTTTTTCATCATTTCATTTTTTACATTCTTTTATTAAATATTCAATAATCCTACCTGCAATATCAGTACCTGTCGTCCAAGAGGCTGCTTTAAATCCTGAAGTGTGGTTAATTTCTTGAATTAAATAACCATTGTCTGTTTCCATTAAATCCAGGCCCAAAATTTCTCCGTCTACTATTTTTGCAGCCTTTAGGGCAATTTTCTCCATTTCGGGTGTAACTTTACATGGCTTACTACGAGCTCCTAATGTTGCAGTACTCCTCCAATCATCCTTTATTTCATATCGATACATCGCAGTTATTACTTCATTACCTATAGTTAAAACTCGAATATCTCTTGGTGGCTCGTCTCTAGTGGAAACAAATTCACTAATATCCCTAGCTGGCTTCCAAATATATTTTTGTAAGTAAAAAATTTTATGATACAGTTGCCCTAATGTTTCTCTATCTTCTAAAACTGCAACTGCAAAATCCCTGTCCTTAAGAAGTGCTACTAATCTACCCCAAGAACCTACTATTGGCTTAATTACTGCAGGATAACCTAAATTTTCTAAGGCTTCTAAAGCGCCCTTTTTTGTAAATGCACAATAGGCTTTTGGTGTTGGGATTTTATTTTTGACTAATTCTAATGTCGTTAGTAATTTATTTCCACAAATTTGCGCGCAATGAAACGAATTTATTACCCTATATCCTTGGTTTTCTAGAATTGCATTAATATATAATCCTCTAAAATAGCTCAATGAACGCTGTAGAAATATGTCTGTATCGAAATGCTCTTTTTCTAAGTCAAGTACTAAGTCATGATTTAAAATTATGTCGTATTCTATATTCCTCTTACGAGCAGCTTTTATGATCTCTTTTTCTTCCCAGCTAATTTTATTACAAATTAAAGTAAAATGCAATTCATCACAACCAATTTATTCAATTATTCGCCCCAGTCATCCTCGACTTCTTCTGCAATTTGGAAAACTACTTCATCATTCTTAATTTCTATGATTTCTAATTCCGAAGAACAATCAGGACACTCTAATATTTCTCCTAATATTACATCATCATTAACTTCTATTTCAAAATAACATGATGGACATGTACCCTTTTTTGTCAATTATTTACCTCCATTTATTATAGATTTAACCAATTCATTTAGTTTTAATTTTGTTGTCTTATTTTTATTTTTAATTTGTTCATTTATTTTCTTATAAATTTGAATTTTATCAGTCCTATCTTTTATCATTCTTGATACTTCTTCTGGAGCAGGACCGCCAATTAAATTTCTATTTTTAATAATATTTTCAATATTTATTAAATCATCAAATTCTTTTTGAGTTATTTTTAAATCTATCTGTAATTCATTTTTGACAAGATTTTTTAATATTTCAACTTTAGCTTGATTTAATGAATATACTGAATTTTTTATTAGACCTTTAATAAATTTTCCTACTATATTATGGGCAGTCCTAAGAGGAATTCCATGTTTTACTAAATAATCCATAACTTCTGTAGCAGCTATAAAATTATTATTTACTAATTCATTCATCCTATCTTTTTTTAATATTATTGTATTAATTAATCCAGTCATTATTGATATTGATTCTTTTACTATCTTAATACTTTTAATTAAAGGATATTTAGTTTCTTGATGGTCTCTATGATATCCTGATGGAAGTCCTTTAATTATATTTAAAACTTGGAATAATAATGAGTTAAGCACAGTAGTGCGAGCTCTGATTAACTCACAGATATCTGGATTTTTTTTCTGTGGCATTATACTACTTCCAGTCGCAAATGAATCGTTGATTTCAACCATATTAAATTCCCTCGTAGACCACAGGATAAAATCTTCGGATATTTTACTAAGATGTATCATTAAAATAGAAAAACTACTCAATAATTTTGCAATAAATTCGCCTCTACATGAAATACAATCTAATGTATTCTCCTGAACACTATCAAACCCGAGTAAATCTGCTGTTAATTTTCGGTCAATTTTCCAACTTACACCTGCCATTGCAGCTGCACCCAAAGGTGATTGGTTAATTTGTTTATAGACTGTATTAATACTTTCAAAATCTCGAATAAAGGCATCTACATGTGACATACTCCAATGCGCAAATGTAATTGGCTGAGCTAATTGAAAGTGTGTGTACCCTGGCATAATTGTATCTAAATTAGATTTCGCCTTATTTATTAATGATTCTATTAAATTTATTAGTTGTTCCAAAATTTCTATAATATTATCTCGCATAAATAAACGTAAATCAAGCTGTATTTGGTCGTTTCGAGACCTTGCAATATGTATATTTCCTCCATCATCTTCTCCAATATAATTAATCACTGCTTTTTCTATATTCATATGTACATCTTCAAAATTTTTCTCTAATATAAACTTATTTTCTAAAACTAACTTTTTAATCCTCTCAAGCCCAGTTAATATATTTTTAATGGTCTGTTCCTTCAAAATTCCAACTTTATATAGCATTATATCATGAGCTTCAGTTCCAATTATATCGTGAATTATTAATTCTTTATCTAAATCAATATCGTCTCCTACAGAATAATCTAATACTTCTTTTTTTATATCTGAATCAAACCTACCAGACCAAGGCTTTTCAGTCATTTTAATCATTTTTAAGAATTTTATGGATAAGATATATTCAATAAATTATTCATAAATAAAATTTCTGTAATAGAAGGAACATCTCACAAAAATTTAATTTTATTTGAAACTAAACCATAATAAAAATAATTTCTTAACTTATTTGATATTTTTAAATAAAATTTACATTAAAATTCCAATTATTTAGATTTAAAAAGTAAGTTATTAATCTTCATTTTCATTTTGTTTTTTTATTTGATAGCTCATCTTTGTTTGTAATCCCCATAGCTCAATGAAACCATATGAAGCTTTTTCATTGAAGGTCGAAATTCCTTCATATGTAGCAAGTTTATAGTCATAAAGTAGCCATTTTGATTTTCTGCCTACTACTTCGGCGTTTCCTTTAAATAATTTCAATTTAACTGTCCCATTCACTTTTTTATTTACTTCATTTATAAATGCATTTAAATCATCCATTAATGGATTTAACCATAATCCTGCATAACACATGTATGCCCATCGCTGGTCTACCATATTTTTAAAATCTACTTCTTGACTTGTACATACTCCTTTTTCTAAATCTTTATGAGCTTTTATTAAAACAACTGCTGCTGGGTTTTCATAAAGCTCTCTTGATTTAAGCCCTACAATTCGGTCCTCCAAATGGTCTATTCTACCTACTCCATGTTTTCCAGCAATTTCATTTAATTTCTGGATCAATTCATAGCCATTCATCGACTCCCCATTTAATTTAATTGGGATCCCTCTCTTAAATGTTAGTTCTACATATTCTGGGTCATTTGGCGCTTCTCTTGGGTCAGTAGTCCACTCAAATGCATCGGCAGGTGGCTCTTTATCTGGAAATTCTAATTCTCCACATTCGATACTCCTTCCAAATATATTTTCATCAATTGAATAAACTGACTTTTCTGGAATTGGAATTCCATGGCTGTGCGCATATTCGATTTCTTGGTCTCTTAAAAAGCCCCACTCAACAACTGGTTGAATTATCTTTATTTTTGGATTTAATGTAAAGGCTGTAATATTTATTCTAACTTGGTCATTACCTTTTCCTGTACATCCATGAGCTATTGCTACTGCATTTTCTTTTTCTGCAATTTCTATCGCATATTTGGCTAATAATGGACGCGACAATGCCGAATGCAATGGGTATGCACCTTCATATAAAGCATTTGCTTTTATAGCTGGAAATAGATAATTTTCTACAAATTCTTCACGCGCATCTATTGTATAGTGTTTTTTTACGCCTAATCTATATGCTTTTTCCTCTAATTGCTTAAAATCCTTTCCTTTCTGACCAATTGAAACTGTGCATGATATTACCTCACATTTATAATTTTCTTGCAACCAAACTAACATCGTACTTGTATCCAGCCCACCTGAATATAGCAAAACTACTGGTTTATTCTTCAAATCTTCTATCTTCGGTGAATATGTAGCCCTAAACATTTATATCACTAATATTTTATATCTTTTTAATATCTTATAATTTTTCACTATTAATTTAACTATCATTTAAAAATTAAAAATTGAAACATAATTTCACATTTTTCTTAGATTAAACTATAAAGGTTTTTTAAAATAATTATTTAAATTTTTCCGAAATCATGTTATAACTATATCACAATTTAATTTTTTTTCTAAAAAAGATTGAGACTGATAAATGATCTGAAATATATTTCTATCTCTTATCATGTCTTTATTTTTCTATATTATTTTTTATAGATTTTATTCTCTTTAATATTTAAAAGTCTTCAAAATCTATTCTTTAAATAATAATTTGGAATTAAGCTATATTATTGATTTTTTCTCAAAGTATTAGCCGTAGATTTTAAGGTAATTCATTTTTCGCCAAGTAAATAAAAAAAAATTAATTTTTATATAAAATTTCTGATAGTAAAAATTCAAACTATACAAAATTGTATATTTAATCTCTTACAAAATGAATACATTATTAAAATAAATATATTATTTCTATTTTCACATTTCAAGTTCTGTTATTTAATTTAAAAATTAACTTATCCATTAATATAGTTTTTTTTTAAATTAGATACTAATATTTACAATTAAATTCTTATTCAATTTAGGTTTTGTTTTTATATAATTAAATTTATAATTAAACAATTTAATTCATGAACAAATTAAAAAATTTACAAAGTATATGTGATCTAAATGGCAAATTTAGCTGATGAATTACCAGACACAATTTACATTCCATTAGGAAGAAGGGGATTCCAACCAATAAATATTAAGGCTTGTATTAGGTGCTCAATGGAAAATAAATTTGTATTAGAATTTCTTGAAAAAAAAATTAACATAGAAGAGTCTGACGAATCAAAAAAGGAAATAATTGATTACAAAGTAAAATGTAGAAATTGTAATGCTATATATTATATAAGAATGATTAAAATAAAAAAAATTGTTGAAGAAGAAGGAGAAAAAAAAGAAATCTTGGTCGTTACTAATTTCAATATTCTTGATGAAAAAGGAAATGATGAAGGATGGCTTGGGACATTATATGAATAATTTTTTTATTATATCCCCTTGGAGTATTTAATTTTCAATAATTTTTCTAATTTTATTGGTTAAATTTTCAATAAAAAACTTTATAATAGATTCACCTTTTTCTTTTGTAGCTTTTACAGGGTCTCCCATGACTCCACTTTTCATCCAAGGGCGTCCTGTTAATAATAGCTCATAATCAGGAAATTTTGGTTCTTCTTTTATAACTTTATCAATTTTTACAAGATTTTCTGATAAATATAACATAATAGATGTTTCTAATTCTCCTGAATGGATTGGAATTGATTTTAATAATTTAAAAATTCTGTTATCACTAATATCTTTACTTGATATTATGTATATATGAACATCTGGCTCGTTCCGCCATTTTCTTTTAATTGTATATGCAGCTTCGTTTAGAGCCATTAAATGATTGCTGGAGCCATGAAAAGAAAATATTATCAATTTTTTAAAACCATTTTCTAAATAATTTATCAAAATATCTTCAATAAGATGTTTAAAAGTTTCAAATTGTAGCATAATAGAACCAGGGAATTCCCTTGTTTTTCTGGAGATTCCAAATGGAATTAATGGCGCAACAATTAAATCTAAATTATCTCCTACTTTTTTTGATATATACATACCAATGTCATTATCCGTAGAAACTGGAAGATGAAAACCATGCTCCTCATATACACCAGTAGGTATTAATATAACTTTATTTTTTCTCACATAATCTTCGATTTCTTTCCAGGTCATATTTTCTAAAAGCATTTGTTTCCCACCATCAAATATTTATGAAAATTTAATTCGAATCCAAAATTATTTCGATTACTAATATTACGAGTAATTTTAAAAAAATGAGTAAAATAAAATAGTATTTAATCTTCTACTCGTTCGATTACAATTGCTGTTCCCTGTCCTCCACCAACGCAGAGGTTTGCAAGTCCGTATTTTCCTTTTTCGAGATTTAATATTCGAGCTAAAGTCCCGGTTAATCTAGCTCCACTAGCCCCTAATGGATGTCCTAACGCTATAGCCCCGCCCTTTATATTTACCTTATTTGGGTCTATTCCTAATTGGTCAATACAATATAGTGTAACAATTGCAAAAGCTTCATTAATTTCCCAATAATCGATATCATCTACAGTTAGCCCAGCTCGTTCTAATGCCTTTTTCGATGCAGGTACGGGCCCTTTTCCCATTACACTTGGATCTACTGCTGCGACTGCCATAGAAACTATTCTAGCCAATGGTTTTAAGTTATATTTCTCCATCTGCTCTTTTGTCATTAAAATAACTCCTGCTGCTCCAGCATTTAAGGGCGACGAATTTCCCGCTGTAATATTACCTTTTCTCTTAAAAGCAGGTTTCAATTGAGCCATTTTTTCCATTGTCCCACCACGACGAATGGACTGGTCAACATCAATAATTTTTTTAGTACCGTCTGCCAATGTGACCTCTACGGGAAGTATTTCTCCTTTAAAATACCCTTCATCAACAGCTTTTGCGGCTAGTTCATGGCTCCTTAAACTCCATTTATCCATATCCTCTCTTGTTATCTTATCTTTTACTTCATTAAACAATTTTTCAGCTGTTAAACCCATATTAATTGCTACCGCTGCTTCAAAACCACTAGGATGTTGCCCTAACTTTGGACTTGGCTTTACTCCTTCACCCATCGGATGATGGGTCATATGTTCCATCCCTCCCGCAAGCACTATATCTGAAAATCCAGTCATTATTTCCATTGCACCATACTGAATTGTTGTTTGACTTGACGCACATTGACGATCAATTCCAGCTGCTGGGACGCTTAACGGTAATTTAGCTAATAAACTAACTGTCCTACCACCATACATCCAATTCTCCCCAATTGGAAAAGCACACCCCGTTAATACATCTCCAATCTCTTCCGGATTAATTTTCGTCCTTTTTACAAGCTCCTCATACACAAAACTTGCAAGATCATCTGCTCTATAGCAATTAAATACATCTCGCTCAGGTTGCCTTGGCCTTGACCTTGAAAATGCTGTTCTCAAATAATCTACTATATATACATCTCGCATTGATATCACTAAAAATAATAATTTTTTGACCTATTTTTTCAAGTCTATTAATTTATATTATATTTTTTTATTTTTTTTTAAATTAAATTATGATCTATATTTAAAAATGAAACATTAATTTCTTTAAATTTTTTCAATATTTATATTTATGAGCTTTTAAAGCAGTTAAATATTTTAAATTTTAAAAAATTGTTTTAAATCAATATTAAAAATTTAATTATTATTTGAATATTTTTTCAAATCTTGTTTCTTAGAATTTTAAATCTGGTAACTACTGTTTTTGTTTGATATTTGTCTCATATTTCATTTTTTCAAACTATTTCCTTAGGTAATTTCCTAGGTAATCTATCATTTACCGGCAATAATAGTTTGAACTTTTTATGCGGCTCAATCTGATACCAGTAGGCTGTTGAACTATAGTCATTAGCCAATCTATTTGCATGTCCGTGCTCAATTGTTACTTTTATTGATTTTTCAAAATAAATTGGGTCTAATATATGAAACCGATAGTAAGAGATTTTTCCTGACCAATTTTTACCTCCAGGTAGCGTTATTCCATGATATAATGAATTATATTCTTGAGTTGGACAATATGCAGAATTAAAATAATCCTCAGTTCCTGTTCCATAAATTATTGGTTGCTCAGAACCATCAATGTAAATCATATCATCACCTTCACCGGGCCAATTATGTTCTGAAGTCTCTCTTAAATTGTGAATATTAATATTACATCCAACATAATGTCCTTTCCCTTCTGCTTCCAAAATCAAATAATTTTTTGAAAAATCCGTGTTCTTACCCTGCAACAAAAAGCTCACATTATTTGAAAAATGTTCATCTGAAACGCCTTCACATGGATTTTCTCGATTCCACCAGGCATGAAACCTACCCATATTCTCTTGCAATTTATCATATAGTTCAAAATCAATATAAAAATAAAACAATAGCGTGGATTTTGCTTCGTTCTCTATTTCTAATATTGCCCGCTCCTCAAATGGCATTGGAAAATAACAATTAAACCCACGACCATTTTCAGGAGACATTGAAAGAGGCATCGAAACAAAATTCTTACAAATCGCATGCCCAATCCCAAAAAAATCACCTATCGGGACTTCAATACTTGGACTTTTTTCTCCATCCCAATAAGCTCTCAATACTACTTTTCTTAGATAATATCTTGAACTGCAATCCATTGTACACCAAATATGTACAATACAACCCGGCCCGCCGATATCCGCAATAACCCTCTTCTCATCTCTCTTAATAACTAAAAAATCTTTATTTCCATGAGTTGGGTCATGACTTGAAATACGCCTTCTTTTAAAATTCCTTATTATTGGAAGATCTTTCATTTTTTTATCTTCTTAATTTTTTATTATTTTTATTCTTAATTATATTATTTATATTTGGTAATATAGAATTTTAATTATGAACTTAAAAACTCCTAAAAATGTATTGAAAGGCGCTGAAGGATTCCATTTTAAAGGGTCAAATAACGGCGTTATACTAATCCACGGCGGTGGCGGTGGCTCTGCATCTGATATGCGAGAAATGGGAAAATATATTTATGAAGCAACTGGAATGTCCGTATTTGCTCCTTTACTTCCAGGTTACGGGACCACAAAAGAAGACCTATACAAAACAAAAGTAGAGGACTGGATAAATGCATTAAAACAGTGGCTCTTAGATTTTAAAAACGAAGTCGATAAAATATTTTTAATTGGACATTCTATGGGTGGCATTTTAGCATTGTATTTAGCTTGCCAATTTCCAAATGAAGTACATGGTGTTATCTCTATTAGCA
>SUPR01000095.1 GCA_005191425.1 Candidatus Helarchaeota ASGARD archaeon Hel_GB_B | reverse complement strand
TAATTATTTTCAATAAAAACATAATTAAATCATTGAATTATTTTCAATTGTTTTAAAAATAACTAATAATATCACGGGTGGTATAAACGCTTTTAATTTTGAATAATAAACAAAACTTTAGTTTTATAATTCCAATATTTTTCAGATTATTATATTAAAGAGAATAGATAATAACTATTTTAAAATGAATTAAAAAAAATGTTAAACAGATAATTTGAAATGCATCGAACAAAAAATTCATAATTAAATGATTAATTTCTTTGCAGATGTGATAAGATAATTTTACCGAGGTGGTAAAAATAACTCTTACAATTGGAATAGATATAGGCGGATACCTTAAGTTTACATGTGATGACCAAAAGGTAGCATTTCCAAGTATTATTGGTGCCCCGCTTGAAGGGTGGGAAGGATTTGCTACTGATAAAAGTTGGATAAATAATTTAGTATTAATAGATGAGAAAAAAGAATATTATATTGGAGAATTAGCAAGATTACAGAGTGATATAAAACATTTTATTATGGACCAAGGAAGATTAGATAAAATTGATGATGTATTTAAATTAATAAAAGCAGGTATTCCGCTTATATCAAAAATGGACGGAGAAGAGATAGTCTTAGGGATTGGTGTCCCTCTATCAACAAGTATAGATAAAATGAAAGAATTAAGTGGAAAATTAAAAGGTGAAATTTCCATAAAAATAAAAAATGAAACTACTAAAGAGATTTTAACAATACATAAGGTTATTAAAAAAGTAATGGTGATGCCAGAAGCATTTGGGACTTATTATTATCACGTCCATAAATATCATAATTTAAAAGCAATAAATGCACTTGTAATTTCGTTAGATCTCTTAACCGAAATAATGACAATTTTTGAGGGGAGAATTATAAAAAATGCATCAGCAAATTTAACAGATGCTTCATTGTTTGTTTTAGCTAATAAAATTTGTCAATCATTACAACAACACACAAACCAAATAATCAAACCACTTTCCATCATCAAAAACTTGAAGGAGAAAAATGACGACATAGTAATTGCAGGAAAAAGATATAATATTAGTGATGTGAAAGAACATTTTATCAGACAAATTTCGCAAGAAATTGTGGATAGTATAAGAAAAATTTTGAATTTCTTACCACCAGATGCAGAAATAGAATATTATATTATTACGGGGGAGGCAGTCCCGATTTTTTGGAATGAAATAGAAATGCTAATATTAACTAACAATTTGATAGAAGACCTTGATAGAATAATTGTCGTTGAAGACCATATTTTTTCTAATGCGGTGGGATTTGAATTAATGGCAAAAAAGAAAATTGAAACTGAATAGGAAAAAGATGGTATTAAAAAATAAATTTTCTATAAAAATTATTTTTAATATTATAATATGAATGTTAATTTGAGTTAATAATAAAAGTAGGTTGATGGAAATAATGATAGAGATGACCATAGAAAAAGATAAAAGAGTGATAACGATATTTTTAATAATTTTTATGGTATTCGGCTTTTTAGCGCGTTTAATATATCCCAATATAATCTAGAAGAGAGCAGAGAATTCTATAGATATTCAGATTTTAGAAAAGAATACTAATTATTTTCTATGGAATATTAGTTGGGGTGGGATTTACAGTAATTACATTATTAAATTAGCTTTAAGTGATAATCAATATATTTATGCTACTGGGAGGACTATTTCTTATGGAAATGGAAATTATGAGACGGGAAATGACATAACAATAGATATAGATGGCTTTATTTATGTTTGTAGATCAACTACAAATTATGAGGCTGGACTTTCAGATTTTCTTATCGTAAAATTTTATCCAAATGGAACTAAAATTTGGAATACGATATGGTATTGAGAATTGGTCATCCAATTCTTTATTTAAATTCCCATCAGGTTCATCGCCGTTAATCAAAGTATTTGCGAGAGCATTAATTAATACTTTGCCATACGCTATATCTTTAAATTGAATTTCCAGGATCCCATCAAAATTAATTTTCAAATAGAATGATCATATCCCGAATTTTCCATTATAGGAAACCTTTAATCTTACGAAATCAATTTTTTCAGGATCGTTCAGCATACATATATTTCCGTTTTCGCCTCTTTCTTTCAATATTAATTTATGGATTGTATCCGGAATAATATATTTACATTTCAGTTAATTATCCACCATTTATTATTATATTTTTTTAAATATTTCATTCTTTTTAAACATATATCAATATAATACATCAATTATGTAAAAATATTTTTACATATATTATATATTCCTTATTATCTCGTTTATGCATACTCAACACATTTTTTTATTTCTTTTTTCACATGTTCCAATCTTATCGCTTCAATCCCATCAGGTGTTAAAATATCAACCTCTCTGCCAAAAAGATTTTCAAGAAAATCGATAAGTCCACAAACATTCTTAAATGTGGCTTTACCTTTCTCAAATTCTACAACTACATCAATATCACTTTTTTCAGTTATCTCATTTCTTGCCACGGATCCAAAAATACCAATTTTTTTAACCCAAAATGATTTTATCTTTTCCTTATTTTCTCTTATTCTTCTTAAAATTTCTTCTTTTACCAACATATCTCATTACCTGCATTATACTAATCTTTATTAGTAATTCTTTTTATACATTAATACATATCATCTTTAATCCTTAAAAATTCTAATAATACATCGATCTATTTATATTTCTAAATAAACCGAATTTAAACAAAATCTGCAAAAGCGACCTTCAATAATAAATTTATTTATAATTAAAAAAACCAAAAGTTAATAATAAGTGTTAAATAGAACAAAAATGATGACTTTTTAATTATTTGGTGGTTTAATGAGCAACGAAGATATAGCAAATAAAGTAAAACAATTAAAAATAAGAGTTACACAGTTAGTGGGAGAAGTAAACTCACTTAAAAAGCAGCTAGAACAAGCTACAATTAGTTTGCCGGAGTTTAAACAAAGGAAAGAAAAGTTGCAAGATGAATTAAGAGAAATTTTAGCTAAAATCGCCCAATACAAAGAGAAAGTAGGCATTTCGGCAGCAACAAAAAAAGATACGGGACTCGCAGAGCAGGCTCGAGATTTAATGTATTATTTTCAAACTGACTTTGAAGAAACAATTACTAAAGCTAAAGTTTATCTCTCAATTACTTTAGATACGCATTTTATATTTACAATTGATTATACTAATTATCCTGATCGCCCAATTATTACAACTTCTAGCAATATTACTGAAAAATTTAGTTCTATGGAAGATTTTCTCCAAAAAGTTCCATCATACACAAATTGGGACGTAAATAACCCTAAAAAAATATATGAATTAGTTTTCGAGATTGAAACTGTCCTTACCAATGCATACTCTGCAGACCTTCAATCTATAGAAGAAGCCAGTATCCAGTATATAGAAGAGAATAAAGCTTTAATTCAACGCTTAATTAGAAAAGCCAGCACCGAACTTCAAGTTAAAAATATTGATACAGTTATTGAATTATATAAATCAATTATAGATTTGGCTTATGAAATCAAAGATTTTAAAATAGTTTCAGATTATACATTTAAATTAGACGAGTTATTAAAAATTATAAGAAAAAATAGATGATCGTGTGCATTTAATGGGTAAATATAAAAGGGCATCTTTAATTTTAATAATATTTTTCATTGTGCTTTTTAATTTTAATATAGAACCAGGATTAAAACTAGATAACTCATTAAATTTTAATATTAACACTAATATTAACAGATGGGCTTTAATAATTGGTATTTCAGATTATCCAGGTTTTCAGAATGACCTTTTTTACTCAGATAATGATGCTATGGCTATCAAATCATGGTTAATAAACCAAAATTTTCCAAAAGAGAATGTTAAAATTTTAATAAATTCTCAAGCAACTAAAAATAATATTGAAGCTCAAATTAATTGGATTTCAAATAGATGTAATAATAATGATTATTTCTTTTTCTTTTTTTCAGGACATGGTGATAAAAACGGCTCAGATACTTCAATTGTCCCATATGATTGGAGTATTAATGGCGATATTGATGAATATGAATTAAAAAGCTTTTTTGACCAAATAAACTGTTCAAAATTGATTGCACTATTCGATTCATGTTATAGTGGTGGACTAATTGATTCATTAGAAGAACCTAATAGAATTATTATTAGTGCATGTGGCAGATCTGAAAGTAGTATTGAAGATCAATTCTTTTTAAAACACGGTATCTTTACTGCATTTTTCTTGGACGCATATTATAATTTAAATGGTGATGTAAACGGCGATGAAAAAGTTACATTAGAAGAAGCTTTTAATTATACATATAATAAAAGTGCAAGCTATTCACATGACTTTTTTGGTTATACACAGCATGCCCAACTTTATGATGGAATACCAGGGGAATTTTTTCTTGGACCATATATAGAAGTCTATTATGTTCCGATACATTTTGGAACCCAATTTGCTGTGATAAATTTCAGACCATTAGGGTTTAATGAAACTCTTACTGTCCATTTTACAATTTATTTAAATAACATCCCATTTCAATCAATTATATTACAAAATGTTAGTTCAATTGAAAATATCAAATTGAATTTACCTCAAGGAACTTATGAATTTCAATTTTCAACAACTTATAAAGATGGTAAATATTATGGAAATCTATATAAATTAGAAGTATTAGGTATTTTCCAATCTATTCCGGGTATTATAATAATTCTGGTGAGTATTGTTGGTACAACTTTTATTTCGATTTTTTTATTAATAGTTTACAAGCGTCAGTCATTAATTAAACTTGTCTTTAAACATAATTCAGGAGGAAATTAGGATAAGCGAGATCAAAAAAAACAATGGTAAAATTAAAAATTTACCAATTTATAAGCATTTTAAATTTATATTAAGCATTTCAATAGGAATAATCATATTATTAATTATAATTTCTTTATTAAATTTGAATTACATGCGTATTTCAGATATTCTTCCGATGATTTTTGTTATTATCATGCCAATATTTCCAATTATTATAGGTTATTTTATATTAAAACGAAAAATAAAAATGATTTTACATTTTAAGAAATTCCAAAATGATTCAATAAATATCAATGATTTAAAAAAATACTCAAAAATTGATCCGATAGGAGCTTTATATATCTTTTTCTGTAAAATTGATACCTTGAATGAAGAGATAATAACAGATTTTGATAGGAACTTCGATAATAAAAGATTGAAAAAAAAATTGTTCAAATTGTACCTGTATTTTAAAGCGAACAATGATATAAAAAGAGCAGGTCTTGCGATGTTTTTTGCAGGCAACATTAATACTACAATTGAAATTTATTTAGATTATGACCTAATTCCTGAATTGAAAATCATAATAAAATTCAGTGAATTCATTCCAATTAGACTAATAAAAAAAATATTTACTAAATTTGTCCAATCAGGTGATCTTGAGGGAATTTTTGAAATAATAAAAATAAGAAAATTTACTCCAAAATTATTAGATAATTTTTCGTATGTCCTATTAGATCATTATTTTAAAAGAATAAATGCACCTGATGATTATTTATTCTCATTTCAATTTGAAAAATTTATGAAAATTTTAGATGAAGAATATTCTAAGAAAAACAACGAATTTAAAAGGAGTCTGGAGAATCTTAAAGAAATAATATCTATAATCCATAATAATGAACAAGATACCAATGATTTAATTTGTTTGATTTTAGATTTATTACTAAAAAATAAAAGTTATTTATTAAATGTGGGCATTCAAAATTTTTTTGAATCAATTTTAAAGTCCGTTGGTGGATTCAATTCCGAGTTTACCTCGTTTTACAGTCTAATTAAATTTAAATTCATTAATAATAATTATGAAAAAATACCAAGAGTATATAAAAATTTTAAAGAATTTGAATACAACATAGGAAGATCTCTAACAGAAGAAATTAGAAATATAATAAATAAAAACCTTGAATTAGAAGATTCTTCAGAATTTAAAAACATAAATATTAGTGAAGATTTAATTAACGATTTGCTTAAATATTTTTCTTATTCTGGTTTTGATTTTTTTAACGAAGTTTTAATTAACCTTTTAATTGATTTGAATTTATCAAATATGGACACTAATTTAATTTTTCATCTTCGTGCTTTTTATTTAAAAATGGCAAACAGTTATTGGAATAATATTTTAAAAAATATTTATTTAGAAAAAATAGAATTCAAATTTTTAAAGAATTGGAATGAAGATATAAAAATTGAGTATAAAAAATATATAATTGAGCAAATTGCGATATTACGTTGTAAGATATTCTATAAGTCAGTAGATTTTAAGATATTTTCAAGGGATGATGCCTATTTTAAAGTCATTGAAATATTAAATAACATCGGAATCGCATTTAAAAATATGGACGATAGATTTTCGATTGACAACATTTTTTTAAAAAAAATTCTAATAGCAAGTGGCTGGGGACAAGTCTATTCTTTAAAAAAGTCTGCATTTAAAGGAGTATGATTACTACTTTTTTGATAACACTAAAATAAATATGAAATTTAATATTTATATTGATTTCAGTAAAAAAATTACAGTAAAAAAATAATAAATTTTAAATTTTATTTACAAGTGATAATAATATCCAAAATGTAAATACAATTAAAAATCATTATCAACAATTAATTTTTTAATAAAATAACTAAATTAGATAATTACAAAAGGGAACATTATGACAGTAAATAAAAACGAACCAAATATTATATTAAGAAAAAAAAATAGATATCCATATCTAGATTATGTGCGTGGATTTTTTATAATTTTAATGATTTTTTATCACTTTTCTTTTTATTATTATAATACTACTCATGGAATAATAGAATTTTTGTTAGCGAATTTAGGTGGAATTATAGCACCGAATTTTCTTTTAATATCAGGATATAGTTTTGTTTATTTTCTAAAAAAACGAGAAAGTTATAATAAAGTATTTGTTGCGAAAGAAACAATTTTAAAAGCATTTCTTATTTTTGGTTTTGCTACATTACTCAGTATCTTATTTGCAGGGTATGTTGGTCTGACCACTTCATTTCAGACTTGGAATATTTTTAAAATTATAGGGTTAGGAATGATTATAATTTACTTATTAGACCAATTTAAATATTCTAACATAATCATATTGAGTTTTACAATTTTAAGTTTCTTTATTGGTTATATATATTATTTAACTCAGACTCCAATTTTGTGGTTTTTGTGTTATACATCAGTATTTGGTGGATTTGCCTTTTTTCCATGGGTTTTTTATTATTGTATGGGGTTTCTACTTGGTAGATTATTAATTAAGGTGGACAAAAATGGAATTAATGTTAGCTTTTTGAAAAAAATACAGACACCAGCATTAATACTTTTTATTTCTGGAGCCACTTATTTTCATTTTTTCAGTCATCCGGACTATTTCAGCCATTTTGGATCAAATATAATGGAAAATATTGGTCTATATTTAATCTTTTTACTTATAGCATTTTATCGGAATTTTAAATTAAAAAACAAAATTATAGATTTTTCTAAGAATTTGGTTGTGGAATATGGAAATGTCTCTTTTTCTGTCTATTATATTCATTTTGGCTTAATTTTTCTGACGCCTTTATTTGACTCCTTTTTTTTAAATGGTTTTTTTTTAACTAACATGAATTTATACTTATACCTCACTTTATCCTTCAGTGTATTCATACTTATTAGTATTTGGTTAATAATTTGGAAAAAATTAAATTATATGCTTGGATTAGAATGGATAATCAACAAAATTGTCGGTTTAATTGTTAAAAAAGACAATAAAAGTATTAAAAATAATAGTGATAAAAATCAATAAAGATAAAAATTTAATAATTAAATATAATTCAAACGTGACTCATTTGAAAATTAATACAATTTAAGAAATGAATAGAATAAAAGAGATTACATTTTAAAAATGAATTAAAGGACGTGGAAACAATTTTACGAAAACTCATGATCTTTGTTGGGCATAATTTGGTATTCCCACGGACATATGCGTATTCATTACCTGAAGAGACAGTTATGTCCCTTGCTCATTCAATTATAGACTATGAATCAAATCTAAAAAAGGATGTATATGTAGAAATATTAAATTTAATGAATTATAAATTAGGATATACTACAGAAAAAAAATATAACCTTTACATTTTCCTTCTGCTTGATAGAACAGATACTGATGAAAGTATTACAGAAGAAATTGCAGTATTAAGAGACCGATTTGTTAAAAATTATGGTGAACAGATTACGAGAATTGATCCATTTGAAATTAATTTACAACAATTTGAAGAATTTGATAAATACGCTGAAGAAGCATTAGAGAACTTAAGGCCAAAAGTTTCATTAATAGGATTTTCAGGAGTAGGGAAAACAACAATTACAAAATTAATACAAGGACTAGAACTACCGAAGAGACATATTCCAACTATAACAGGCTATATTACAGAGTGTCGTTTGGGGTTAGGAAAAAAAGGTGAGAAATCTAAATCAAATATTCCGTTTTATTTGTGGGATACAGCGGGGCAGGTCAGATTTGCTTCTGTTTGGGCTAAATTTATTAAGGGAAGTGACATTGTAATATTAATTACAGATTCTACTAGGCAAAATATATTAGAATCAAGGTTTTTTGTTAATCTTATCGAAAAAGAAACACCAGATGCAGCTGTGTCAATAATTGCAAATAAACAAGACTTGCCCGATGCAATGCCGGCAAAGGAAGTGGAAAAAATGTTAGGATACCCAACATATGAGATGATAGCAATTGATCCAGATTACCAAGAATCTATACTTACAATTATAGCAAAGACTGCACGAGTTGTTGCAAGTAGGACTGAATTCATAAGCGAAAAATTTCAAGAAGATAATAGAATAAAATTATTGGAAAAAGCTGGGGTTTTATTAAATCAAGGTAGAATATTAGAAGCTTCGGATATAATAAAACAGGCATCAGAAATAAGTAAAGTATTGGGATATCAAGAAAAGGCAGACCTCCTTTTAGACATAAGTAATAAATTATTTAGTAGGTATAATGAAGGACTCGCATTTATAGAAGACATTAAACCCTAAAAAGAATATTTAATCAATCTTTTTTTATTTTATCCATTTAAATTAGCAATATAGAATAAAAACTATTTCTAATTCAACTCTAAATATCTAAGTTTTTGAAATATTATAAGAAAATAATTCTATTTCAATTTAATGGTAAGAATTTGTAAAGAACTTTCAAAAATATTTTACAAATTCGAAGTATAACAAAAATTCATAATAAAAAGAAAAAAATTTGATTATGAATTAAAAAATAAATTTTGTTTTAATTAAGAGATAACAACTGGAATGGTCATATAAAAATGAAACAAAGAATTTTAATAACAGGTGGAAGTGGACTATTAGGTGGAAATTTAACTAAGATAATGTCAAGTTTTTTTGAAGTCCATACTACATATTATAGTAATTCATTTGAAATGGACGGTATTGAAACGCATTATTTAGATATTAAAAATCGAGAAGAAGTATTCAATATAATTAGGAAAATACAACCGAAAATTATAATTCACACCGCAGCCATGACGCAAATATCATTTTGCGAAAAATTACCTGAACTAACATATGAAGTAAATGTAATGGGCACACAGAATATTTGTGATGCTGCAAAAGAAATAAATTCAAAAATAATTTATATATCTACAGACCATGTTTTTAATGGAAAACTTGGCTATTATGCAGAATATGATATTCCGAACCCAATAACAGTCTATGGAAAAACTAAATTGTTAGGAGAACAAGTAGTTCAAGATTCAAAATTAAAATATAATATAATTCGGACATTTTTTTATGGTTTAGATTTAGTAAACAGATCAAAATATAATTTTATTGTTAAGATATTATCAAACCTGGAAAATGGCAGACAAATTAAAGGATATAAAGACATTTTTTTTACACCAGTTTTCGTAAATAATTTAATTGAAGGAATTATTGAATTATGTTATCGAAATATAGACGGAATTTTTAATTTAGCCGGAAGTGAAAGGATATCGCATTTTGGTTTTTTAAAAAAAGTGGCGGAAGTTTTTAAATTAAATCCAGAGTTAATAATAGAAGACCGGGCTTCAAATTATAATTGGAGTAAACTAAGAGGGCCTGACCTGTCTTTAGGAATTCATAAATCTCTAGTTAATTTAAAATCAAAGTTGCTAGATATAGAGTCAGGACTTGAGTTTATGAAGAAGACCTATAATAAAAATCTTTTAGACAAAAAAAATCCATTAATATACATTTAAAAATCAAATTAAAAATTTAAAATATTATTTCATAAAGTAAATTTCTTGGACTTTATTGAACTCAGATTTAAATTCGTTTTTATTATAAGTAGATAATAATTTTCCAATTTTAGAATCTTCGAAATCTTTGACTAAATTTAGGTAATAATTATAAATACCATCAAGATCATTTAAATTAGCCATATATTCTGTGACTCGCTGGATACGCTTTGCAGTTTCTACTAGTGTTTTAGAATGACTTTTAGCCCATTCTTCATAAGAATATTTTATTATATTTTCGGTTACTGATTGGATAATCTCAACAATTCGTTTAATTTTTTCAGGTTTGGACGGATCGAAAATTTCGGACAATTCCTCAATTTGTTTAATGAATCTTTCGGCTTCTTTTTCAGTGGGAGTAAATCCATTTTTAATATGTTTAACAAACATCCTTAGTCCTTGAATTTTAGAGACTTGAAAACTATCAATATAAGCTGTTAATTTACTGATTAAAAGTTGAGAGTCCATATCATTGATATTTACATCTACTTTATCTGTAAGAAATTTTTTTATTAAGTTAATTAGTAAATCATAACTTTTGATCAATTTTTCTCTTATTTCTTCCCTATTTTTAGCAGATGCCATTTATTTAAAACCCTATAAAAAACATGAAATTAAAATACTTTTTGAAATAGTATCTCCATTAGTAAATATTAATATTTCTGTATTTTTGAAATAAAATTAAATATACAAAATTAAATTGGAGTTCAACTAGTTTTTTTAAAATTATTAGACTAAATTATATCGGATTTAGTTAAAATAGACCGAATAAATTTATTAAAAGGGTAAAATTAAATGTTAATAATAAGTTAAAAATAATTTGAAATACTATTAGATATAAAAAATTAGAATTTTTTAGAAAATTCGTAAATTACTTGGGAAAAAACATAAAAATTTGTCTAAAAAATTTTTTCAGCTCTACTTCGAGCGCCAGCTTCCCATAATTGATTTTCAAGGTCTTTTTCAGTAATATTTCGGATTTTTTCCATAGATATAGCGTTTGTTGGACAGTTAGCAGCACAAACACCACATCCAATACAAAGATCTTCTCTAACAAATATTTGGGTATCGGACTGGTCTTCCTTATTTCCATAATTTAGAAACATTGCATTTACAGGACAATTTTTAACGCATGTCTTACATAACTTACAAATTTCTCGATCTATTCTTGGGAAGTAGTTAGATTTTGCGACCATTTTATCGACCAACTTATATTTGTTAGCATTTCCTAGAAATCCGCAACAGCAACCACAGCAATTACAAATAAAGGAATGTTTATCAGATTGATTATTGATAATATGTACAAGTCCCTCTTTTTCAGACATCTTTAGTATTTCAATAGCTTCATCTATAGTTAATTTTCTGCCAATACCTTCTCTAACTACGTAATCAGCTGACGAATTTAAATTAATACAAACATCAATAGGTTTTCCACATGAATCTCCAAGAATTCCATGGAATACTCTACATGGACATGCCATAACAGCAATACTTTTAGAATTTTCAAGTATTTTTCTGACATCTTCAAAAAGCATAACTTGTGATTTTCCTATTTCGACTTGTTCGTTAATTTCCAAAGTTTTTTCAATCGATTTGATGCTTGGAGCGACTCGAGATATAGGATAATTTGAAGCGAATGATATGAAGCTATCTTCTAATGGTTTGAATATTTTTGCAGCCATTTTTAGTTCATTATCATCATTATGCTTGCTAGCAAAATACCATTCGAAAAGACCTGGAAATAACATGGGAATTGTATACATTTTTTCGTTTGATTTTTTATTAAACCATGTGAATACAAGCCCTTTTTTTGCAAGGTTTTCTAAAATCTCTTTGACCTTTTTTTCAGGCTCTTTAGTTTTTTTTACAATTTTTTCTAAAGAATAAGAAGAAAGCATTGCTGTCTTAAAAATAGAAACAATTTTTGCTTCATCAGGAGTAAACCAGAATTTAATAATTTTTAAAACATCTTTATTGCCCTTAGGTAACATTAAAGCGTCTCTAATTTTTTTATAATATTTGTCTTTATCTTCTTGGGACATTTAAATCACAAAAAACCGAATATTTCACATTCATGAGTGTATAAATTATGTTATCTACTATTTAAATCTATTATGAATAAAAACATTCCTTTAAAAAGGTTTCTTATAAGGTATTAAATTATTAATCCCTTTAATTTTATCAAAGTTTCATATTTTGGAAAAGAACTCGAATTTTTTTATTAAACAATTTTAAAACTTATTATAAATTAAACAATTAGATTAAAAAATTAAAGGAAAATAGTAATTTAATTTTTTTAAAGATAATAAGGTGGATTTAAACCGAAAAATTTTATAGCATTAATTGTTGGATGTCTTTTGGATTTAAAATCCTTTACCAATGCAATATTTGGAATTATGATATCAGCAACATGGACATCGAGTAATGTCT
>SUPR01000094.1 GCA_005191425.1 Candidatus Helarchaeota ASGARD archaeon Hel_GB_B | reverse complement strand
GAATGAGGTGAATAATAATTAATAATAATGAATTTTTAATGGTACTTAAACATGACCTACATAAAATAATTCCATTAAGTACTCCTCATTCAAAAGCATTACCAAATAACAATGCCAGAAGAGCCGATGGTATTGCAGCCTGGTTTAGCAGAAATTGGATGAAATCTAAATTTAATAAAAAATATATCAGACAATCATTATTAAAACATTCTTATAATAACAATAGTAGAGAAATCTTGGCTTATAAAAGGATATTAATAAAAAAATTATTTAATGAAAATGACCCAAGAAAATTGCACCATAAAATTTTACACTCGAAACTTTTGAACTTTTATTCAGAATCAAGAATGTATCCATTTAGTTCATTAAAATATCATATTTTATTAACTTGTGCTATTTATTATAACCTTAAATACAAGATTGATTTTACTAAATTATATTTATATAAAAATACCGATATTGATTCATGTTATCAGGTCATTTTTAGCACAAACAAAATAACATGGTCATTACAACCCAGTTATTCTGAAAAAGAAGGAAAAATAAGTCCAATATATCCTTATTTTAATTTAACTTGGAGAAGAAGGTTAAAATCTACAATTATAGGAGGTGATAGAACTCTCGATGGAATGCTTGCGACCATAAAAAGTTGGTCAGCTGCACTTGCTACCCTCGAGGACTATGAAAGTTTAAAATAAATAATTATACCTGATTTTAACCAGCATTAGAACTTAATAAAATTGGAGAAACGTAAAGCAATATTAGTAATGGTAATAAGTCAGTTTGATAGAAAAGTTTAAATACAATAACTAAAATGCAATAGTATCAATTCTAGAATATTTTATCTAAAAGAGAATCCTTGTTTTGTTATTAATAGTGGGTTCAATGAGAATATCTGCTTTACGCTCTAAAAAGGCTTCTAATAATAAGGAGGAAAGAGTAATTCTTTCCAATGACACCGATCAGTCTTTGTTGATTGAAATTTAGAAATTGTAATTAGCCAAGACTTATAAGTCAATAAAGTTCTTAAATTTAATTATTGAATTAAAGTTTTGAAGATAAAAATAGATAAATTAAACTGACCAGATGAAATAATTAATTGTAATATATGAATTAGTTGTGATTAAAAAAAAATTAAATAACATCGGTCTAAAAAAATAACATACTTTACTTTATTATGTGAAATATGGTAATTTTAATGAAGGTACTTATCCTTGCTGCTGGGAAAGGGTGTAGATTAACACCGATAACAGAAACTACAGTTAAGCCAATGATAAAGATAGCGGGTAAGCCAGTTTTAGAGTGGGTTATTAATAGCTTAAAAGAATCCAATTTAAAGGATATTTTAATAGTTGTGGGTTATAAAAAAGAGCAAATTACAGAATATTTTGGTAATGGATTTAATTTTGGTATAAAGATTAAATATTTAGAACAAGATAAACCAAATGTTGAAAATGCAATTTTAACTGCAAAAAATGAGCTAAAAGACGAAAAAGAATTCATAATTGTTCATGCGGATATTTTTTCAGACCCAGATATGATCTTAAGAACAATTCAAACTCATAATAATATGAATGCGGATGCAACTATATCTATAACGTTAGTGGACAACCCACATCTATATGGAGTAGCGACAATAGATTCGGAAGCAAGAATTACCAAGTTAGTTGAGAAACCTGAAAAATGTGAGTCAAATTATGTAGTTTCAGGGGTTTATATTTTTAGAAATGAGATATTTGAACATCTAGAAAAAACAAGTAGACTTGATTTATCAATTCAAGAAATTATAAATAGAAATAATAATGTATATGCATCGGTTTGGGAAAAAGAATGGATCGAAATTACCTATCCATGGGATTTATTACGTGCAAACCAATTTATATTGTCTCGAGGCCTTTTTGAATCGGGGTCGTTTATAGATAAATCGGCTAGAATTTCAAGCATATCAAAAATAGAAGGGCCAGTTTATATAGACAAAAATGTGATAATTAGACCGGGGGCAGTTATTCAAGGGCCTTGCGTGATTCAGGAGGGAGCAATAATAGGGACTAATGCACTAGTTAGAGAATATTCTACAATAGGAAAAAATTGCGTTGTCGGATTTGGTGTTGAAATAAAAAATAGCATAATTTTCGATAACACATCTATTGGGAGATTAAGCTACGTAGGAGATAGTATTATTGGAAAAAATGTAGAATTTGGTGCAGGTACTCAGACCTGGAATATTTCACATAAGGAAAAAATTAAAGTAAAAATTAAGGACGAGATATTTGAGGTGCCATTGAAAAAGTTTGGTGCTATAATTGGTGATAATGCATTCATTGGTATTAATGTATCTATTTTTCCTGGTAAAATGATAGGCTGCAACTCGGTTATTTCCGCAGGTTTAAATATTGAGGAGAATGTTGAATCAAACATGTTATTAAAATTAGAGCAGCGTTCTATTATTTTAAAAAAATTGAAGAAAATTGATTAAATATATAAAAATTAATATATTATATTCAATTAAATGAAGGAGGCTTATAAATGGCCGAAGAAAATAATGATGAAGATGAACTGGTTATCGATGAAGATGAAGAGCCAGAAAAAGATACTGAAAGTGGTTATGAGATAGACAATGATTCAGATGTAATATTAGCCACTCAAGCTCAACAAATTATGAACGAATTTCAAGTTGAATTAGTTGATGGAATAATTTCTAGGCTTAAAATTTATATAGATGCATCAGTAACTGAACATTATATAGTTGGAATAGATTTTTCTGCTTATCCAAATGAAAAACCACTAATTACAGTACAAGAATCAGTAAAAAATATTCTAGGAGACCCAAATGAAGTTTTAAACACTTTAAAAAATTGGGATTCTTCAAATCCACCACCAGTTTTAAATGTCGTTCGAGAATTAGAAACAATACTTTATGAAATTAGTACATACAAAGCCCAAGCAGAACAGATTGCCCATGAATTTAAAATTGATCCAGCTGGTGATTCTAGAAATCATTATTTAATTACATTTATTACATATGGGTGGAAGGAGTATAAATTAGATATCTATTTATCCTCGCAATTTAATCCGCCGCAATTCAAATTTTCTACCGAATTACAAGAAATAATTGGCCCTTCAGATAATTTTGACAAAATAAAAAATTGGATGCCTGAATATCAAATAAATGATATATTAAGAGATATTCAATGGAAAATAGATCAACATGAAAGAATGAATTTTGAAGTAGATTTATTGTATGGAGGACTTCAAAATATACAATATGACGCAGAACAGCGGAAAATTCATGCTGATTTAAAGGGAGTAATGAATACAAGTGATATGGTCTTTTCCTTTGATGTAGAAATTCCAAATGATTATCCAATGTCTAAGCCGATTTTTTCGCTCAAAACAGAAATTCAAGATGATAAAATAGCTGAAACACTTTCAAGCGCTACTGAAGCCACATTAGCTGTTTGGGACCCGTTTCATTATTTAATAGATGTTTTTAACTCAATTTCTAAGTCAATTTTTAGCGCATCAGTGTTATCTTGTATTATTTGTCATAAAATAGAATGCCCGACTTGTGGAAAATCATTGTCGCCCCAAGATGGTTCTGAAGCGTGCTTTTATAAATGTCCCTATTGTGGGAAACCATATCATTTACATTGCTGGGAACAAAATATAAGAGCAATTAATAAATGCGCATATTGTTTGAGGACACCACCCCAGACTATTAGTGAAACATCGGATATGCCATCAAATGCATCAGACACAGCGACATCAGATTTACCCTCCCAGAACACTTCGGATGATGATAATATTAACGAATAATTATTTTTCAACAATCACTAATCCATTTTTACTTAACAATTTTTTAATATTCTAGAAATAATAATGTTATAAATTTATATTATTAAAATTGTTTTTTTATTAGGTGTATATTATGGACAAAACTCCAAAAACTAAAGAAAAAAGATTATATACACGACATTCCTTGTTGGAAGGCTGGGATCAAGACATCATTAAAAATTCAACAGTATTTATGATCGGTGTTGGAGCTCTCGGTTGTGAAATAGCAAAAAACCTTGCTCTAGTTGGTATTGGTAATATGATCTTGGTCGACAATGATACAATTGAAACCAGTAATCTTTCTCGTCAGATGTTATTTAAACCTGGAGATGAAGGAAAACCGAAGGCAGAAGTAGCTGCTAGAGAATTAAAAAAATTTAATCCATATATGAATATTGAAACATATTTTACCTTTTTACAAGAGATCCCATTAGAAGTATATAAGAAATGCGATTTGATAATAGGTGGATTAGATAATATTAAAGCAAGAATGGACTTAAATAAGATCTGTATTAGACTTAAAAAGCCATTGATTGATTCTGGTACATTGGGTTTTGAAGGACATGTTCATATAGTGATTCCTGAAGGTATTGAAGGTCTTGAATCCACACCATGTCTAAAATGTCTGCTTCCAATCCCTCCAGCAGATGAAAAATTGATTGCAGCTTGTACTCCGAAAGGTATTCCAAAAAAACGAGAACATTGTGTCCTAAAAGCAGAATATGAATTCGGAAATAGATTCAGTCGTACTCCGGATTTTGATAATGATGATGATATTATTTGGCTTGTAAATAAATCTAATGAAATTGCAAAAAAATTCGACTTTAAACCTGATTTTAAATTCGATGATATGGAAAATATCTTGAAAAATAAAATGCCCGCAATTCAAACAGTTACTGCAGTTATAGCAGCTATTCAATCTCATGAAATTCTAAAAATCTTGCACAAATTGAAGGGTAAAGATATTGGTCCTATAATGAGTCCGCCATATTTGAATTATAACGGAGTGTATGGAATATTTGAATTAATAGATATTGCGAAGGACCCGAATTGTTTGCATTGTGGTAGTGGAAAGTTCGAAACTATAGAAGTAACTATCAATAAAAATGAGCACATAGATACATTGTTTGGACTAGTTTCATCTGCAATTGGAGAATGCGACCCCGATTCTTGCTTGATTACCGTTGAACTGACCAAAAAGACTATTTGGAACCCTTTTGTAGAGAGATTAAGAGACCCAAATAAAACTCTTAATGAGTTAAATATACAAAACGGAGAAATTTTAGTATTTGCATGCGCAGGTAAAGATCCACTTAATATCTTAATTTCATATGATGAATAATTCTTCATAATTTTATTTTTCATTATTGAACATTTATTTTATTGAATTTTTCTAATTTATGAACCATTAAATTTAAATTAAAAATTCCAATAAATTAAACTAAATTAGATCAATAAGGGTTTTAATTTGAAAAACAGAAAATTATTGTTCAGTTTAATATTGATTATATTTGCAATTTCATTGACTCCATTATCATCTACAACAACAACAACAAGAGGTGATTTATTAACGAATTTCATTGTCAATTGTCATACAAAAGAAGGTGGATTTTCATTATACCCTGATAATAATTTACCAGATATGCAGAGCACCTATTATGCAATCGTTATTCTTAAAACATTGGGTAAATTGAGTATTTTTGATCGGACTAAAATCGCTACGTGGATAAATAGCACACAAAATATAGATGGTGGATTTCCAAACATTGAGAATGATTCATCAACAGTGGAGTCTACTTATTATGCTGTAAAATCATTAAAACTACTAGGGTTCGAACCAAAAAATAATATAACAGCTTGGTTAAATCAATGTTGGAATTCAGATTATGGATTCAGTAATTTTCCAAATGAGTCCTCAAGTATTTTAAGTAGCTATTTTGCTTTAGAGACTTTAAATTTGTTGAATATTAATTTAGGACAATATAATACGTCCCAGTGGCTAATTATGCGACAAAATAATCAATCTGAAGATAATTATGGGGCATTTTCTTCAGAAAATGGGACATATAATTTATTGACTATGTATTTTGCACTTGAAGCACTTAATTTGACAGGATCAATTAACCAAATTAATAAAACTTCAGCATATAACTGGATAGTGTCTTGCCAGAACACAAATAGCTTTGAAATTGATAAATATGGAAGTTTTAGTAGCTCTCCTAAAACTCTTGATTTTTCAGTAATTAACTGTTATTCTGCCACTTATTCATTGGATATTTTGAATGATGCCATGCCATTGAAATTAAATGTTATAAGTTGGGTTCAAAATTGTCAGAATTTATTAGATGGAGGTTTTAAAACTAATACTAACGGTCAGAGCTCTTCAATTAGTAGTACATATTTTGCAATTGAAACTTTAAGAAATCTTGAAGGACTAGGTTTCCTTTCATTAGCAACATCTACGGGTCAAGTATTTTATTTATCTATTTGGTGGATAATTTTGTTCATATTAATCGGAATATTTGCAGCTTATTATATTAAAAAGAAATTTTATTAATACTCAACAATTTTCTTAATATTTTCATTTACACCTTTTAAAATAAAAAATAAGAAATAAATATTTTATTTGTTTTGTTTTTCTGCTTTAGATCGAGCCTTCAATTCTTTTTTTAATAGTTCTAGTTGTCCGCCACTTTTTAAAATGTCCATTAATATTTTGGGAATTTCTTTACATTGAATTGTTTTATTTGTAGTTAGATTTTTCACTACAGCAGTTTCTATATTTACTTCTGCTATATCGCCTTTATTAAAAAATTCAGCTATGTTATCAGCTTCAAGTAAAGGAAAACCGATTGAGAAACTATTTCTATAAAAGATTCGCCCAAAGGAAGGAGCAATAACAGCCGCTACACCCATATCTTGCAAAATTTCGGGGGCAGTTTCTCTTGAACTTCCACATCCAAAGTTTTTATCTGCAATGATAATGTCTCCTACTTTTACATTTGCTGGAAACTCCGGGTCGAGTGTTTCAAGAACATGTTTTTTACATTCACCTAAGTTATCTAAATATTTTCCAGGAGTTATTACATCAGTATCAACATTTTCACCAAATTTCCATACAGTTCCTTTAAGAACAGGATTCCATTCTTTTTTAACCATTTTCATTCCTCCTTTAAATATCTCTAGGGTCTGTAATCACCCCAGTTAATGCAGAGGCTGCGACTGTTGCTGGAGAAGCTAGATAAATCCCCGCTTTTTCTGAGCCCATTCTACCTTTAAAATTTCGGTTTGAACTTGATATACAATTTTCGCCTCCCGCCAACATACCCATATGAGCACCAAAACAAGGCCCACAGTTCGGATTGCCTATTATCCCACCAGCTTCAATAAGTATTTTTGAAATACCTCTTTCTGCTGCCTCTAGCCAAATCTCTTGACTTGCAGGGATAACAATTAATCGAACATCTTCATGTATTCTCTTACCTTTTAAAATTTCAGCTGCAATTTCTAAATCCTCTATCCTTCCGTTAGTACATGACCCAAGAAAAGCCTGGTCAATTTTAACATTTTTAACTTCTGAAACTGGTTTTACATTTTCTACAGAATGGGGACATGCTACTTGTGGTTCTAAATTATCGACTTCAATTTGAAAAGTTTCAGAATATTTTGCATCTTCATCAGGTTTAACTAATTCAAGTGGTCTATCAGTTCTTGGTTTCAACCATTTTATTATTTTTTCATCAGGTGGAGTAAAACCAAATTTTGCACCAAGTTCTAAACTCATATTTGATATTGTCATGCGAGATGCAATAGATAAATTGTCCATTGCATCTCCAACGAATTCCATTGATTTATATGTCCCAATATCAGTCCCATATTTACCAGCTATATATAAAATTATATCTTTTGACATAACTCTTTTATCTAATTTACCATTGATCTCGAAAAGCTGCGATTCAGGTACCCTAAACCACAAAGTTCCTTTTATAAAAACAATAGTCATATCAGTATAACCAATTCCACACGATGCAGCATTAAACGCCCCATACGTAGTAGTATGACTATCAGTACCTACAATTAACATTCCAGGAGCAACATGCCCTTTTTCAGGTAAAACTTGATGGCAAATACCTTCTTTAATATCGTAAAAATATTTGAAATTTTGTTCCCTTGCAAATTTTCTGATCATTTGATGAGCTAATGCCCATCTTTCACTTGGCGCTGGTGAAAAATGGTCCAATATTCCGACTACTTTTTCATTATCCCAAACTTTACGGTACTTTTTCTTAATTCCCATAAAATTGGCGGCTACCTTGGCAAGTGCTATATGACCCATTGCAAGGTCAATGTTACAATTAAGATATTCACCGGGTTTAACAACTTCTCTTTTTTCAACAGAAGCTTTAGCCAGAATTTTTTCAGCTATTGTACTCATTTTTAAAATTTTCACCTCAGGTTTCTTGAAAATTAATTTTTTGAATTTGTATTATAATTAAAAAAATGTTTAGACCTAAAATTAATAAAAGTTTGTATAAATTATATAAATTTAGATATAAATTATTTAAGAAAAGATTTTCTATTTTAAAGATTTTTTACTAACTATTTAATAATTCTTATAAGTCTAATTTAGATTATTTTAAGAAAAAATAATATATTATTAAAATTTAAATTATATTAAAGTCGAATTTTGCTAAAATATCAGAACACTAGATTAAAAATTAATTTCTTTGAATTTAAAAAGCCAATGATAAATTCTTTAAATAAAAATCGTCTAAAATAAGAATTTACTTTAACATATTGAATAATCACGGATTAAAGATTTTTTATTTCATTAAACAACCCATTTTGATTTATATTAGTAATTTGATTATGTTTATTAGGTTGTAAAATTACTATCTCGCTATTTTTTCTATTCTTTACCATAAATTTAAAAGATAGATAATCAAATATATTGGTGATCTCACCATGATATCCGAATTATCTTTGAAAGGAGAAATTGTATTACGAGATTTGGAAAATGAAATAATAGAAGTTAAAACAAAAGCTTTTGATGAGACATTAAGGACTCTTATCCCAATTAAATTATTACGTAGTCCTTACATTAAAGATTATAAAAAGAAATTAGAGAAACAATTACAAATATTGTTTGCAGCTGTTAAAAAAATTATGACCAGTCCAAAACAAGAATCAAAAAAGATTATTAAAAATTCATTTAAATTGTACTATAAAAAAGATCCCATTAATACGCTTCTTTTAATGTATGTCCCATCATTTATTCAATCAATAAAAATTAAAGAAATTATCAATAAGCTAGAGAGAGCGAATTTTAGGTTCTATAAATTAAAAATTTCTGAAACAATTGCAATCTTAAACTATTTATCAAAGAAAAAAATTGACCTTGACCAAGATAATAACAAAATTCTCGCATCTGTTTTTCCTGATGAGAATATGGTCAATGCTTACCTCAATAATTATATTGAACGAGAGAAAAAAATTTATTCAATCATTAAACAAGGCGGATCTTGGAAAAAAACATTTTCATTTTTTGATGCGTTTAGTGGTTTTTCAATTACTATGATCCCATTTTATAGGTTAACTAGTAATATTAGAATAAATATTTTAGAAGCACTCGATAATTATGTCCGAAATAAATTATGGAATGTATATTATAAGAATTCTTCCTATCAAATTTATACGTTTAAAGATTGTCAAGAAAAACATTTCAGACATAAAATATTATATACTTTTCCTGCTTCTCCAGAGGAAGTATTTGAAAAATTTTATGATGCAGATATTTTAACTAAAACAAACCCCGAAAAATCTTTTAAGGCAACAAGATTGTCAAAAAATCGAGTTCGATATGAAATAACAGTCAATTTATTACTATTAAAAATGAAAATCTATTGGGAAGCTGTTTCTAAATACACATATGGTGATAATTTTATATTTGAAGAGTGGCATATTGAAAATTCTAATTATGGCGAATATATGGACGGCTTCTCTCTTTTTGAACGCACTAAAAAAAATCATTGTAGATATGCAAATGTAACAAAATCATTTATCCCAAATGAAAAATTGGCTTTGTTGGGTGAACCTGTTATTAACCAACTTGAGAATTTTTCAAATCTTAATACAGAACAAATGATGAAAAATATCTACAAATTAATTATTAGTGAAAAAATTAAGAAATAACTACTTAAATGTATTTATTTACCATTTAATTTAATGGTTTCATTGGCAATTAAGATAATAGAACTTAAATTTAATCATCATTTTATTATGTATGTTTAAAAAAAAAGCAAATATCAAAATTATATTTGGAATATTTTGATCATTCGAATTAAGATTTATGTGAATGTTTAATCTAATAATCAACATTTAAAAATTCTAATTGAATTAATAATTATTAAAAATCGATTTAATAAAATCACAAAAAAGTTATTAACAATTTTGTTATTGTTTATATAACATTTTAATTAATTTGATAGACCGACAAAAATATATAAACTAAAGAATAAAGGTGAATTAAAATCCCATCTCGAGGTGCAGACGGCAAGATTGTTTTTAAAATAGTATATTGGGGCCCTAGTCTGGGTGGAAAAACGACAGCTGTTAGCTGGATGTTCCATAAGGAAGGTTTAGCAGAAGGAAAAATGCAAAGTATTGTCGATCCAACTGGAAGGACATTATTTTTCGATCGAACAGTTCTTGGAGTTGGTGGTGTGAAGATGCAAGTCTATACAGTTGCAGGGCAAAGAAGACACAAATTTCAGCGAAAAACAATTTTAAATGGAGTTGATGGCATTATTTTTGTCTGGGATGCTCAAAAAGAACAATGGAACGAAAATGTTTGGTCAATGGAAGAATTAATTGGCCATTTAGGTGATAAATTAGGAAAATCAATTCCGCTAATAATCATGCTAAACAAATTAGACTTACCAAACATAATTTCCCAAAAAGAATTATTAGAATTTCTAAAATCAAAAGGGCTTGATAAAGTACTGAACGCCCATGGAATTGAAATGCCGGTTCAAATCTATGATACAATAGCAATTAAGGGCCAAAATATAAAAAGAGCCTTTCAACAGGTTTGCAGGGAAGCTGTTTTAAATTATTATATGAAAATGAAAAAATCATAATTTTTTATTCTTTACGTTAGTATTCTATAATTTTTAATTATTTTATATATTATTTGGTATTTTTTATGAAATCTGAAATTATTTCTTTTATTCTATAAGGAATTAAAAAATAAATATTAAGAAACTTATTCTTTAACAATCCTGATTTTTGTTTTAGCGCATTTCGCGCATATCCATGAAACAGACTCCCCCTTTTTCTTTCTACTTAATAATTTTACTCTTCCTATTTGTTTTTTTGGAAACTCCTTTTTACAAATTGTACATATGAAATTTTTACTTTTTTTGGTCATTTTATTTATTCCAAGTTTATTTTTACAATTTATTGTATTATAAAAATATATAAATCTTTATTATTTTATATAAGAGCATCAATAATCTTTTTTCCTTTATATATTTTAAAAGATTATTTCATTTTACCCTTTATTTTAACTTTTTTAAAGTATTTGTAAATGTATAATTAATTTCATAAATAGTTCTTTTTAACTTATCTAAAAAACCAAAATAATATAAATTATGATTTGAATTAAAATTTGAATGATAATATTTTATTATCTTGATAATTGAAATTATAAAATAAATATTAATAAAAATTTAAAAAAGAATAACCAAATT
This sequence comes from Candidatus Helarchaeota ASGARD archaeon Hel_GB_B, assembly GCA_005191425.1. Classification (GTDB taxonomy): domain Archaea; phylum Asgardarchaeota; class Lokiarchaeia; order Helarchaeales; family HEL-GB-B; genus HEL-GB-B. Next base: position 1,197 of record SUPR01000094.1, on the reverse strand, counting down.
TATTTATAGCTAAAAAAGAAACCTAAATATGGCTTATAATTAATAAAGTATTGACTTGGAAATGTTTTAAAAATTAAAATGATAAAATAAAAAAGTATAATAGGGTGTCTATAACTGACTTTCACTTATATTGACCCAAAAACTGAAAAAAAGTTAAAAAAAGATAGGGAAAAATATATAAAATTAGCTGAAAAAGAACTTGCAAATGAGAATTTTGAATCTGTTGTTGAATATTTTGAAAAAGTTATTGAAATCTCAAGTAATTTAGGAGATAAAGAAAAAGCAAAAGAATTTCAAGAAATTGTTAATGATTTTAAAAGAAAATTGGGAATCGAAGTGGAGGAGGATGAAGCTGAAGTAGCAAAAAAAGTGCAAGGATTTCTAGAAGGTCTGATGAAAGGTCCTATAGCCATTAGAAAACAAGAAGTTGCACCAATTCCTATGGACGACCAGACAATTATGGATCAAGGTGAAAATATACTTAATAAATTAAAAGATTTACAAATGGAAGGTGATACTATCTTAATCGATGAAACAACACAGTCAGAAATTCCTGAACAACCTCAAGTGGAAAATCCCTCAATTCCACAAAGTATAACACCCCCGGATACTTCTATTCCTGAGCCTATCACTCAAGTTGATCAAAATATACCATCTAATATTCCGCCTAGCCCACATTTAATCTCAGATATTCAGCTACCCCCACCAGTTAATATACCTAAACCACCAAAATCGACTCTAATGCAAGATATACCTCCAACACCATCTAAGAATGAAATTGATCCTCCAGAAATTCCTCAGAATGTCCCCATATCATCAATAGAAGAAGATTCATCTCAAAAGATTAATTTGGTAGAAGAAAGTGCAGAAATTTTTAAACGATTAAAAAGATTACAAGGGTTAATAAGTGAAGATACAAATACATCTGAAGATATTGATATAACAAATACAGTTCCATCTCAATTAAATATGATCCAATCTGATAGGCAATATCCAATTTTACCTCAAGAACCTAGTTTTTTTACACCTACATCTATTAAACCAATTTCAGCAGGACCTACTAAATCTGAACCTCAAGAACTCTCAACCCCTGAACCTCAAGGACCCCCTCAAGCACCCGGCCTCTTCCAACCGCCAACAGCAGAACCGCTACAAGAACCCCCAACCCCTGAACCTCAAGGACCCCCTCAAGCACCC
>SUPR01000093.1 GCA_005191425.1 Candidatus Helarchaeota ASGARD archaeon Hel_GB_B | reverse complement strand
AAATTAAAAGGAAAAAATTGGTAATAATAAAAGCAAAGGATTTTGTAATAAGTCCTTCTATTTAAATTTTTAGATTCAGTAGGATCATAAACAAATTACCTTAATAATCTCTGAAAGTGCTGTATTTGTAAAACGAATAAGTAAATAAAACCATATAATCCAAGATTGGGACGGAATTGTAAGATTTAAATCTGAATTAATTATTTTTCCAACTTTTTTAATAATCAATAATTGACTAAAGTTCGACACATTAAATTGAAATGAATAATATAATGAAAATAATTTGGTGACCATTTAATGGAATTCTGGGAGATTAATCAATTAAAAGAAAAAGCTTATACAGAACATGATGGAACTATAAAAGATTTTCTTATACATTTATTATATAAAGAAATGATTTCTAATTTAAACATTCAAGAAAATATGCAAACTTATCTTGAAATTAAAAATCTTTTCAAATTTCACTGGAAAAATAAATAAATGGAAATATTTATACATTTTTGTCGGGCAAAGGTTTTTTATAAAAACTCTTAGGTAAATATATTTATTTGAATGTAAAAAACATATCATTTAATATAAAAGGCGATTAAATTGGTTAAATTTTGGCAGGGAACACCTTTTAATCAATCATATAAAAAAGCATTATTTAGAATATTAATTCCCACATTTTTTGCAGGTCTTGGCTCTTTAGGTGCTATTAAGGCGATATTGTCTCCATATATTTCATTTTTATTGGAAAATAATTTGGGATATTCAGAAGTTGTAGCTGAAGGATTAACATCAATTTTAGTAGGTATTGATGTTATAGCTAAATTAGCTATATCACCGATTACAGGATATTTAGCTGATAAATATGGTAGAAGAAAATTAGTAGTAATTGGTCTGTCAATTGGAATAATTGCTGGATTAAGTTTAATATGGGCATATTTTTTTAGTTATGAAATAGCTATTTTTTCAGGTATCATAGCAGGAGTTATAGTTCTTGGTTTGGAAACAGGGCAAGTCAATACAGCAATCACAATATCTTCAGGAGATACTGGTGAAGAATATAATAAAATTGGATTAACAGAAACATTATGGGATGTATCATTAATCAGTGGAATGATTGTAGGAATAATTATATCATTTGTATTAGATTTAACATATTTACAATCATTTACAATAGGTGTTATTTCATTTATAATTGGTGCTATATTGGCTTTTTTTGTGTTTAGAGAAACAAAACAACCAATTGGTGATCAAGTAAAAATTGATAAATCTAAAATTACTATAAATAATTATAAGGATATATTGAAAGAGAAGAATTTTATTCCATTATTTGTATTCGCATTTGTTGTTGAAGCAGAGGAGTCTGGGCTTGTATTTACCATATTTCCATTAATATTTCAGAATTTTGGATTTAGTTCTAACGAAATTCCAATGTTGACTATACTGCCAGCTGTTTTAACATTAGCAATTGTGTTTGCACCAATGGGCTGGCTATCTGATAAATTTGGAAGGAAAAAATTAGCACTTATAGGTTGTTTTGCATCATTTTTTATACTAATAGCAATGTATCTAGCGTTGTCTCTTTATAACGCATGGTCTGCATTGATAATTATGGGAATATTTCTAACTATAGCTGTCTCCGCTTATAGAGTACCTTTAATGGCTTCAATTACAGATATGACTTTAAGAGAAAAAAGAGGCGTGCCCTATGGTATATTCAGAGCTTTTAGAGAAGTTGGCGGCTCAATTGCTCCACTTTTATTTGGGATTTTAATATTAACTGGTTTAGACCTATATTCAATGATATTAATTACTGCAATAATGACTATAATAGCTTTTATAATTGCAATATTTACTTTCAGAGAAACTAAAAGGTAATTTTAATAATAATTTAATTTGTTTTATTTTTACCAGTGATATTATTTGGCTTTATTTCTGTTTAGTAGAATTTTTAAGCATTTAATAAAATTTAAAATTAAAAATTAATTTTTAACTTTTAACAAAAATAAGTAAAGAGGTTTTTAGTGTCGATAAAAATTATAAAAATACAATGCTTTTAGTGTTTCAATAAGGTCATTAACTCTATGATAGACTGGCCCTCGTGATTCAATATTTTTTACTGATTTGCTGTCGAAAGAAGTTAGTATTGTAAATAATAAAATTGGTTTGTTATAATTAATTTCATATTCTTGAAGTTTTTGCGCAATATAATCTTCTAATTCATGTCCTTCTTCTACAACAAGACCATTTTCCCCCAAATTTGTCACAATCAAGCAATCTATCTCATTTGATTTTAAAAGGACTCTTGCAGTTCGTAAATAAACATCTTGGGTATAAGTACCTGATGCTCCAATATCAACCGGATTTTTAACTGAAGCTCTAATTGTCTTTATTATTTTTCTCAATTTTAATTTAATGTTTTGAGAGAATTCAGGTACTACAAATCCATTATCAACGATAGCGTTAGTCAATATCACTCCAAACCCTGCCCCAAATGTCATTATCCCTATTTTTTTACCTAATAATGGTGGATGTTTAATTAGTCCGAAAGAAACAGGTAAAAAATGTTCTACATATTTAGTTTGAAATAGTCTGATCTGGTTGACAACACTATCAAATACTTGTTTATTGCCTACTAATTTTCCAGTATGCGATTTTGCTGCCCTTGAAACATCTTCATGGTCGCTAGTTTTCCATATTAAAATTGGTTTTCTTTTAACCACTTCTTGACAGACTTTTTTAAATCGCATACCATCTTTTAGACCTTCAATATATACACAAATGACCTTCACTGATGGATCATTCCCAAAATATTCGATATAATCTGTCACTGTTAAATCTAATTCATTTCCTGTTGATATATACTTTCCAAATGTATATTTTCGTCCAAACCCCCAATATGAGAGAGCTTGTCCAATATAACCTGATTGTGTTATTAGTGCAACTGGGGAATCAATTAAAAATTTATTCGGCATTGAGCTAACATTTATTCCACATTTAACATTATAGAATCCATTACAATTTGGCCCTTGTACTTTTATATTATATTTTTCCTTTATTTTAATCAATTGATCTTGGAACTTATAACCTTCTATGGACTCCTCTTTAGGTATTTCTGAATATCCACCTGTTATAACAGTACATACCTTGACTCTTTTTTTTCCGCATTCTTCTAAAATCTCTGGGACTTTATTATTTGGCACAATTATTACAGCAAAATCAATTGTTCCTGGGATGTCTGATATTGAATAATATGCTGGTTCTCCAAGAACATCGTTTCCCTTTTTATTAATAAAATATACTTCACCTCGATTTTGCATCTTATAAGCTAAAATATTTTGACTTACCCAGTTTCCCCAACTCATTTTATTATTAGATGCTCCAATAATTGCAACAGATTTTGGCTTAAAGAAATAATCCAAAATATTTTTCATAATATTAATTTCTATTTTGATTTTAAAAATGCTATTTTTAACTTTTAAAATTAAATAATTGGTAATTTTTATTTACAAAAATTAAGGATAAAGTTAGTTTTTAAACATTGATCCACTTTTAAATTTTATTTACATTAATTGAATTACTATTTAAAAAAAAATTTTTTATAAAGAAAAATTGTGGTAATAAAAGCAACATTACTCGAGAATAATACATCTGATGCATAATGTGCACCGATAATTATTCTTGAAATACTTACAAAAATTCCCCAACCAAATACCAAGATAATTCCTAAGATTTTTAACATATTCTTTTTATCTTTTAATAAAATCAAGAGTGGTAATAGCATCCATCCCATTGCAGCATGTCCACTTGGAAATGATAGATTATTTGGGTCGGGCCCTGGAGGTAAAAACCAAGGGGTATAACCTATATAACCCGGTGCTAAATCATTAAACCTGACTCGCCCGCACAGAAATTTTGTAATATTGACAAACAATAGCGGATTTATTATTGCAAGTAAAACAATTATTAGAGCGAAATTTCTATAGTTTTTCAAATTTGAATGTAAAGATATAATTAGAAAAATTAATGCAGAAAAAGAGATGAATCCACCATACCAAATAAGATCTTCTGAATTAATTATAATTCCAATAATAAAAATAACTAAAAATATATTTGCTATAAAATAAATAGGAACCTTTTGTTTTTTAGTATCATTAATATAACTTCCAATTAAAATTCCTAATGCAACAAAAATCAATCCCCATGCCGGCCCTTCCCCATAATCTGCTCCAAATTTTCCAAAATTATAGAAAAAAATACCTAGATTTCCTGGAATATTATTCAAATTTGTTAACGAAATTGAAATTTGTAGATCAAAAAATCCAAAAATAGTTGCTAAAATAACCCATAATGAAATGATAATATATATTAATTTCCATTTCTCTATTATCGATTCTTTCCAATTTCTCTTTTCATTCATTTTTATCACAATAATTTATTTTATCCATCTCGGTTTTAGAAACTATTTTTTCATTTTTTAAATAATCATTAATTAATGTTTATCTAACCATTCTTTTAAGATTTTCCAAATATTTTGTTTATCAGAGCAGGCATTAGGATCAGTAAAAAGGGCATGTGTTGCATTATTTATTATGACTAATTCTTTGTCTCTGCTCGAACATTCGTCAAAAAATTGTTCTATTCCATCAATATTTAAGACCGGATCGTTCTCTCCTTGTATAATTAAAATAGGCTGAGTAATGACACTTGCGAGTTTAAATGCTTTTTTAATTATTTTATTCAATGTTAATAAGTATCTAATACTTATTTTTTTCAAATGTAGTTCGTCAGTTCTATCATATTCTAAATGAATTGGATTTGAAATTCCAGTGGAATTCCTTCCTGAATTCATATTAATAATTGGAACACCTGGAGCAAATAAATAAATTAATGATAATGGTATTACAGATAAAATTTGTTTTAAAGAGAGTTTTAATTTAACAGCAGGAGAAAAAAGAATAATTCCGTTAATTGAAACTTTATATTTTGCTAAAAAATTTATAATAACCGGCGCTCCCATACTTTCCCCAAATAAAAACAATGGTATATCTTTATGCCTATTTCTTATCAAATTAATAAAAAAATTAAAGTCTTTTAATATCAAATCAAAATCTTATATATCTCCATGCTCTCCCTCTGAATATCCATGTCCCCTGTAGTCCATTATATAAACTCCAATTCCTTCTTCAAATAATTGATCTGCAAGAAGTACATAGTAATCACCATTTCCTCCTGCCCCATGAGCTACAATAACAATCTTCCTTAATTGTGCTGGTAAAAAATAACGATAAAAAATTTTAATATTATTAATACTTCCAAAAAAATCATATTTTCCATTACCTGCAGATCTATTCTCTCTTAATTTTTCTAACAAAGGATTAAAATTATAATTTTTCATTGAATTTATAATTTTATGATTTGAATTATATTTTTTTAGATTTATCACTTCAGATTTTTTAATAAATAATTTTATTCTACCTTTATCATTTAAATTGAATTTTAATAAGCTCGTTCAAATCGAGTTTAATTTTAATTTTTTTTAAAGAATAATCTATGATTTAACTACATCATTAATTTTATTAAAGAAAAAATGTTTATAATTAAAAATTTAGAAAATAAAATAAATTATATTAGAAAAATTAGAAATAAATTTGTCAGAGAACCACAACATGCAAAAAAAACATCTGAAACTTTATTTTTTAGACTTTCGGCGCCAAAATTATAATTAATTTTTGTAATTAATAATTCAATAAATTCATATATAATATCAGCTAAAATTGGAATGAAAATACTTAGAAATAAACTTTTTAAATATAAATATAAAATCATACTAAAATCTAACGGCACTAAATAATGTGGTAATGACCATGGATCAAAAAAGTTTTCATCACATGTATGTGGTGGTTTTTTTAAAACATATAATGCTGAGATTCCAAGCGAAATACATGTTACAATTAATAAAATGCTAAATATCTTTAAGTAAAGCGATAAAGGAATAAATTCAAGGAAAATCAATGCCGCCATTAAAATTATGAATAGACTTATTATTGCATATTTAATAAATTTCATACTAAATTTTTTAAAATTAAATTTTTGATTACAATTTTTCAATTTCATTTTATTCATCATTAAACCTAATATTTTAATAATGAATTTCAATAAATGAACATAGCATAGCAAAAATTAATTTGAATACTTTTAAAAATTAACTAATTTTCTATATTTATAAATTAATTTTAATATGTTTTTAAGTAATATTTTTATTATTATATAAAGCATCAAAGGTTTTAAAGTTTTTCAGCGTTAGATTATTTTATTACTAATTCCTTTAGTATATTGATTAAATTTTTCTTTTAATTCAAATTAAAATTTAGTTAATATAGTTCTTAGAAATTTAAAAACAGCAATGCTACACATATAATCACCTATAGCAATTTGAAAAATTTAGTTCTTTTTGTTTAAATGCCTTTTTTTTAAATCATAAATATCGATTTTACTAAATTAAACAATATAAAAATTGAAAAATACAAAATTAAACGAAAAAATAAATTTTTTCTATCAAAATATGTATAAAAATTTTAAATATTATCAACTTTATTAATAAAAAAAGGGCTTGTTAAATGTTAAATTTTATGCCGCCGTATTTTTTATAAATTTTTGTCAAGAGATGGAATAGATTTTTTAAGTATTTTTATAATTGGGACTGATATCACAAGACCTATAAGCGCCTGACCAAAATTTAGAGGTATTTCAGCGAATGCTATCAATTCAATTGATAATATGCTATATAATATAAAGTATTCATATATAAAATAGCCCAAGACCATTACTGACCCACCAATTAATATTATTATTGAATAAAAGGCGCTTTCGAGCGAAATTCTTAGACTTGCAAAAATAATTAATCCACCTGAAACAATTCCAAGAATTATCCATACTATGCTAGAAACTGATATTTCGATAGTCCCTAAATAAATTATTCCAATTTCCCAAGTTGCAGAATAATAATTAATTCCTATCAATGCCAATACCGAACCTATTAAAACTCCGATCCCAATTCCTATAAATCGCCAATATTTTTTAGTTTTGTTAAAATCTATATTGTAAACAAGAAATCCAATGATAAATCCCTCTAAAAATTTTATGACCAGAGTACCTGGAGCATAAATTGGGTATCCAATAAGGTCTGCAATAGCAGCTCCTACTCCGCCCGAGATGCCTCCAATAATTGGGCCAAAAATTATTGCTGATGTATAAATAATAATTTCACCGATATTAAAATAACCACTGGTCGCAGGTATATACAATTGAATTGCAAATGTTGTAATAGCTACGAGTGCTGTCATCATAGCTGTAATTGTAACCACAAAAGTATTTGGATAATCTGGTAATAATTTAGTTTTGTTCATTTTTTCCATTTTAACCAGTTTATTTTTAGTTATTGAATATAATAATTCTTTTAAAATATTATTTACCTATATAAGAGTATTATTTTCTCCTATTAAAATGTATCTTAATGTTAAAAAATTAATCAAAAATAAAAGGATGTTAATCTAAATAATAAAATTTGTTATTTATTTTAATTTTGATAGATCAATTTGGAATGTAAATTTACTTCCCTTGTTTAGTCCTCTTGATTCCCCCCAAATTTTACCGCCATAAAAATCAATAATCTTTTTACATATTGCAAGTCCAATTCCAATACCATTAGGATTTATATTTTCAGGAGTGTCTAATTTTCCAAACCGAGAAAATAACATCGGAAGCTTATCATTTGAAATTCCAATACCTTCATCGCGTATTGAAAACCTCCAAATATTATCATTGACTATAGAATTGATATAGATTTTACCATTTTCTTTAGAGAATTTTATTGCATTTGTAAATAGATTTTTGATTACTTTTGTTATCTGTTGCTTATCTAGAACTATTTTCTTGTCAATTATAGTTTCAAATTCAAATTTTAAATTCTTTTTTAATAATAATGGCATAAGTTCAGTTTTAATTTCATTTAAAATATCTGAAATAAAGAAGACATCTTTGGAGAATTTAATTTTTCCAGCTTTTAATCTTGAATAATTTAATAGTTCATTAACTAGACTTTCTAACCTTTTTTCATTCTTTAAAATTATAGATAGGTCCTCAATTTCTTGTTGCGACAGGTTATTTGATTTCATTAAAATTTCGGCAAATCCTTTTATAGCAGTAAGTGGTGTCCTAAATTCATGTGAAATATCGTTAAAAAATTCATCTTTTAATTTATCAAGTTTTTTAAGTTCTATATTTTGTTTCTTTATTTCATCTTCTCTTTTTTTCTTTTCAGTAACATCTCTAGCTATTAAAAATAGTTTGATTTCTCCTGTTTCTAAAAATTTTTTTCCTTTTATGTCAATCCATATATATTTTTTATCTTTTTTCATAAATCTAATCTGTGCAGACCACTCTCCCGATGAAAGCAAATCAGAAATTGTCTGATTATAGACTAAATAATCATCTGGATGGATCAAATCGACGAACTTTTTTCTCATTAAATCATTTTTTGAATATCCTGTTATTTTTAAATATGTTTTTTCGTTTATATATTCATGGAACCCATCTTTATTAATAATAGCAATTAAATCATTTGCATTTTCTGTAATTAAAAGTGACCTAGTTTCTGCTTGTTTTAATTTCTCTCCTGTTTCCTTTAACTCCGTTATATCTATAAAATTAATAAACAATGACGGACATTTGTTGATTTCAATTTCTTTAAAAAATGTTTTTATCCACTTAATTTTTGTTGTTGCAGAAAAAATCCTAAATGAGTGATATATCAAATTATTTTTTAATAAACTATTTCTATTTTCCAAATTATTTTTAACCGAGCTTATATCGTCAGGATGAACTATTTTTATGAGTTCAGAAAAATTCATGGAATAAATTTTCTCTAAAGGATATTCAGTTATTTCTGCTGCTCGTTTGTTAGCATAAAATACCTTATTATTTTGAATAATTAGAATTCCTACGAGCGACTTTTCAGATAATGCTCTGAACATCTCTTCTGAATGCTTTAACTGGACTTCTGATTTATATTTTTTAATAATCATACCTATATGTTGCCCTATAATCATCAAGAAAAAAAGATCATTTTTATAATACTCGTGAGAAATTCTTGACCCTAAAATTAAGTTTCCAACAAATTCATCTTGAGAGTATAATGGGATCATAATATATGAATATACGTCCAAATTATAGAACCGTAAGTCTTTTTTATAAGTTTCATTTACAATTAATGGAGCTTTTGTATCTTTTAAATTAATGTATAATGGGTCGTCCATGTTAATTGTTTTTAATTTTGACTTTAACTCTGGTAAATTTCGGTGCTCGACCAAATTGCAACAATTTTTATCCGAATTATATAGATATATTGCTCCATATTCGAGATCCATAAATTTTGTTGTAATTTCCAAAACATTAGTCATAAAGCTTTTTAAATTTGATAAATTGTTTCCAGTAATTATAACATTATTCAATAATTCCAGTTTTTCCTTTTCCCTAATAAAATTAAATAAAATGGACTTTTTCTCGGTGATATCTTCGACCCAAATTTGTAGTATTCTAGAAAAATTCTTTACATAATTTTTAATAACTTTTCCGTTAAGCCATTTAACTTCTTTATTTTTATCTATTATTCTGAACTCTAACTTCTTTTCAGTCCAATCCTCGTTTATCCATTTGTCCATATCTTTTGGGTACACAATTTTTTGGAAATTAATTGTATTATTAAATTCTTCAATGGTATATCCAATGATTTTTAAAAATCTTTTATTTGCATAAATTATGTTTTTAGTATCTAGATCAAGTTCAAAAATTCCCATAGGGATTATATCTAAATAGGAACCAAAATCTTTTTTTTCTAATTTAAACTCATTAAAAGAATTAGCATTCTCCATTTATTTTAATGACCGTCCAAAAATATATTATTATTCAAGTTTAATTTTTAAATAAACTAATAATTAATTTAAATTTTGTATAATATATATGTATTTTTAAAGTTTTTCTAGAATTCTATGCCATATTTATTATTAATTAATCAAATAATAAGTTCTGGATAATACAACATCTATTAAATAATTTTTAAAAAAATAAGTATTTTTACTTTATTTCCAATTTTTAGTAAATTTATATTCTAATGCTAGTCCTTTAATTAAATTATTTCCAAATGATTGTTCAATAAGAATTTTTACATTTTTTAATATGTTTAAATCTTTTTTTGTCAATTTTCTAGCAAATTCAAAAGATTTATTAAAAAGATCGGCATCATTAAAGACATCATTTATTAAGCCTATTTCTCTAGCCTTATTACTATCAATTCTTTCACATGTAAATATTAAATACTCTGATTTTGGAATTCCAAGGATTTTTGTTGTAAATTGAGTTCCTCCCCAAGAGGGAAAAATTCTTAGGTCTATTTCAGGATATCCTAATGTGGCATTTTTACTTGCAAATCGAAAATCACATGCACAAGCAAGTTCAAGTCCTCCACCCAAAGCATAACCATTTATGGCTGCAATGATTGGTTTCCAGTTTTCTCCAATTTCGTATTTGATTTCATGACCTTTTAATACATGTTCGAAAAATTCAACTGGATCAATTTCATATTCTATCCCATTATTTATTTCTAGTAATACCAGCCGTCCTAGTGATGCAACCCATTGGACTTTTTCAGAAGTTAGTCCTTGAACTGATTTTAAGTCCATACCGGCCGAAAATGAATTATCTATACCTGTTATTAAAATTGCTCGAATTTTTTTATTTGTTCTATATGCACGTATTGCATTTCTTAATTCTAGTAATGATTCTTTGTTGAGTGCATTTTTTACTTTTGGTCTATTGATTTTTATAATACCTATACGTCCCTTTTCTTCTAATAATAAATTAACCATTTGAAGTTCACTTCCTTAAACTTACTTAATATTAAATTATAGAAAAAGAAAAAAAAGTGTGTGATTTATAACTGATATTTATTTTTCCTAAACCATAAATATACCAATGAAATTATAGCAATTAAAGTTATAAAATATTCAAATCCTGGTATTTCTCTACCACCTATTGACGAGGCAAATACACCAATCCATAATTGTTCGCTTTCAGAAATATCTAATTCTGTTTGTGTATAGACCCTTGTTATATTATTTCCAATATTTGTCATTGTTGTTATTAATTTATCCCATTTTTCATTTGCATAATCCCATTGATAGATTTCAAGAGTTGTCAAATTTATGTGTGCTTCTTTCACATCAATATATATCCAAATTTTTAATGGTTTTATGAAATTATTAGATTGGAAATGCCAGAATGCTACTCCTTCAGAACCAATTGGCAAACCTTTAGGTTTATGGTCTTTAGGATTATTTGTATATTTAGCAACATCTATTCTAGTATTATTATCTGTTGTCCATTCAAATTCCAACCCGTAGACTTGTGAGTCTTTTTTGGTAAAAGAGCCAGCATTTATATCCCATGTCATTTCTGTGCCTTCCTCTATTTCATCTGATACTTGACCAATTTTTTTACCAAGAGTTGGTAAATGATATACTCCCGGTCCTGATAAAAAGCTACAAACTGGGTAATGTTTCTGCCAAATACGTTCCAAACTTTCGTTTTGTGAGATACCATGATCCAAGCCTATATTTTGTTTATCGATAACTAATTTTGCATCTGCTGGGAGATAATTGTATCCTGTCCCCCAACAAACAACATCAACCACTACACCTGTATTATCCCTTAAAATGACAAAATCTCCAGCTCGAGTTAAATTGAAATCGGAATTCGCATTTGAAACATTATGTAGTTCATGATTTTTTGAGTATGTTGGTGGCGTATAAGGTGGGACGTTAAGTCCATATCTTCTATAATCATCCCCTTGATACCAAGTTTCCATATTGTCTACGTTGTTCCAAAATTCCCACCATGATGAATAGTCATCAGTTGGGTTCATATAGTCATCCCATGTCTTCGATTTATTATTATCTGGCCAAATTAAAAGAATATCAGAGTCGCCTAACTCATCTGAATATTTTCCTCTCGTAAAAATCCATGAAGAACTTCTTGTCTCTATTTTCCATGCAGTAACATTAATGTTTCTATCAGTAGGATTAAAAAGATCAATAAATTGATTTATTTGAGTATTACCTACATCAATTTCTGGCCCAAAAAATACTTCGTTAATAACAACATTGTTTGGAATTCCTCCGCCAAATGGGTCCTCACTTCCATACTCTGGGATTGTACCATTTAATCTCCCTGGCGTTGGGTGCTGCTTAATCGCCCACCCGGTACTATTGATAGCCCAATTTGCATCGTCTACCGTCCAAACCCGTTCTATTGTATAATTTTCCCATTGCCCATAGTCGGAATTTGCTGTTTTAAGTTTATTCATTGCACCAGCAAATGGGATTTCTCCATAAGAAACAGAATCTACAACTGCCCCCGTACTATCGTATAAAAATATTTCATCCCCAGCACTTGCCAAATTTAAGTCCGCCGATCCTGCAACATGTATTAAATCTGCAACTCTCGAGTCATTTATTGGACTACCAGCTGCAAGCGTTTCATATAGTTGAACTAACGTGTCATTAGCCACGTCATCTGGGGTTATTAATTGACCTGCCACAATACTTTTAAAAATCACAATAAAGCCCCGTGAAGGAATAAAAGAACCTAAAGGAAACTCAAATACTCCTTCTCCGCCTCCCGACTCTTCATCTGTAATATTTCATAATGAAATATTAATAATATGGTCAGTTGGATTAAATAATTCCACATATTCCCCATCATCTCCTGCTAATGCATCATCAAATAAAATTTCGTTAATTACAACATTATTCGGAACTGTAGAAATTTTAATTGAAGGATTAACTGAAATTTTAGATGGCTTACTCATATTTGGTATCATTGTAGTCATTACGGGAAATAATGGTAGGAAAAATAAGAAAATCAAAAACAGTGTTTTTTTATTTATTGCCAATTTTTTAAACTCCATAGACTTATAAATTTTCGATTAAAAATTTTTATCCGACCTAAATTAAATTTAGTTTTCGATATATGATGACATATTTTAAATATTTTAAGAATATTTTAATTTTTTTTATGAATTTTATTAATTCACTTTCTTTCTGTCTTTTTTAAAAATGAAAATTTTACATTAATATTTTAATAACAAATTTTCTAAGCAATA
>SUPR01000092.1 GCA_005191425.1 Candidatus Helarchaeota ASGARD archaeon Hel_GB_B | reverse complement strand
TTGAGTTTGTTGGGTGGTTGAATACAATATCGAGTCCTGAAGCTATGGAAATTGATTATAAAATATTCCAAGAAGTTTTACAAGAGAGACAAAATTATATTTCTAATAAAATTCTAGAAGATCTTAAAGAAAATGAAGTCGGGATATTTTTTATTAATATCGACAGTGATATACAATTTCCCGATACATTAAATCTTATTCATTTTAAGCCGATTCTTTTAGACGAAATTTTTCATCTTATTGAGAAATCGATTGGGCGTTAATGATATTTATTTTTGATTTAAATATCTAAAGAAATTATTAATTTACGAATGATTTTTATCCTAATTTATTATTTTAATAGAATAAAATTACAGTGACTTTATTTCTAAAGTAGAATTTTTATCTTATAATTATTAATAATGTACAAACAAACAATATCCAATGATTTAAACTTAAATTATTGTTTAATATTAAATTTAATTGGTCTATTTTTTCATGATATATAAAAGTAATAATTTTGGAAACAAACGAATTTAATAAAAATAAATTTGAAAAAATAATTCATGTTATAGAAAATGGAATGTAAGATATGTAAAAAATCAGGCATAATTTCCAAGAATCTCGGCGTTTGTTACGAATGTTTAGCAAATAGTAATGAATTTGCAATGAATTTAGCTAATAATCTTCATACTTCGATACGTTCTAAATATGGGCTACCCAATAAACCGCCAAACGAGCAAGGTGGTATTCAGTGTAATTGGTGTGAAAATAAATGTATTGTTTTGAACCAAAAAAGCTATTGTGGGCTAGTTTCTAATAGGGGTGGAAAATTAAAACGCTTAGCAGGGGTTGAGAAGGGACTTTTAAACTGGTATTATGACCCACTACCTACAAATTGCGTAGGTGATTGGGTATGCCTTGGCGGCTCAGATTGTGGTTTTCCCAAATATTCAGTTAAAAAAGGGCTAGAGTATGGTTATTATAATTTAGCAGTATTTTATAGTTCTTGTACTTATGATTGCTTATTTTGTCAAAACTCGCAATTCAAAAATTATCTTAGTAATGAAGGACCATTAATTTCGGCAGAAGAACTGGCTTCAAAAGTTCATGAAAAAGTAAATTGTATTTGTTATTTTGGTGGGGATCCTTCTTCACAAATAATTCATTCTATACTGACATCTCGAATAGCCCTAAAAAGAGCTACTAAGAAAAACAAAATTCTTAGAATTTGCTGGGAAACAAACGGTAATATAAACGAAAAAATTCTGATTAAAATGGCACAGATTGCTTTAAAAAGTGGCGGAAATATTAAAATTGATTTAAAAAGTTTCACGGAATCCTTAAATATCGCCTTGTGTGGAGTTTCAAATCAGCGTACTTTAAATAATTTTAAAATTCTAAGCAAATTAATTAATGAACGTCCCGACGTCCCATTACTTATCGGTAGTACTCTTTTAATTCCAGGATATATTGATGAACAAGAAATAGATAAAATTACAAAATTTATTTCAAGACTTGATCCAAATATTCCGTACCGACTTTTAGGATTTTATCCTCATTATTTAATGAACGACTTACCCTGTACGAGTATTGAACACGCAAATCGATGTCTCAAAATAGCAAAAGAAAATGGACTGAAAAATGTCAGTATTGGAAACATAAATTTATTATCAAATAAAAAATATCCAATACCTTAATTAAAAATATGCAGTTATTAAAAATATTATTGTATATGTCAAAATAAAAAAGACCAAATTTGTTCCAAGTCCATAGTAAATTACCCGCCTTGTCTTACCAAAAAATTTCAAATTATTTTTCAATAATAAATATATTGGGATAAGAGGAAATAATAGACCAGATATTATCCAAAATATAAATGCAAAAATATAATTATATTTAAAAATATTATATGAATTTTAATTTTAGATTTTATTACCCAAAATATTTATCAAAAATAAAAATTGTATTAATTGCAAATACAGTAGGTGCATAATAAAATGAGTTTTTATGAAAATGCAAAAAAAATGTTAGCAAAATCAGCAGAAATAATTAAGTTAGAACAAGGAATTTATGAGCAACTGAAAAAATGTACAAAAACATTAATAGTAAGCGTACCAATCAAGATGGACGATGGTAGTATAAAGGTTTTTGATGGTTATAGAGTCCAACACAATACTGCAAGAGGTCCAGGCAAAGGTGGGTTAAGATTTCATCCGAATGTTACACTTGATGAAGTTAGAGCTCTTGCAATGTTAATGACTTGGAAATGTGCAGTGGTAAATTTACCACTTGGTGGAGCAAAAGGAGGTATTACATGCAATCCTAATGAATTATCGGTAAATGAAATAGAACGATTAACAAGACGCTATACTAGTGCTATAATAGATTTGATTGGGCCAGAAAAAGATATTCCTGCACCAGATATAAATACATCGAAAAGAGAAATGGGCTGGATAATGGACACATATTCTATGAATGTCGGGGCTACTACATTAGGAGTAGTTACAGGTAAACCAGTAGAAATGGGGGGTAGTCTTGGGAGAGAAACTGCAACTGGGACTGGACTATATTTTATACTTGAAGAGATAGCAAAAAAGTTAGATATTGACTTAAAAAATGCTACTATAGCAATTCAAGGATTTGGAAATGTTGGGTCATCTTTTGCATTAAGATTATACGAAGAAAAAGTTGGCAAAGTTATTGCAGTTTCAGATTTAAAAGGTGGCATTTATAATCCAGATGGTATCAATTGCAAAGAATTATTTGAATATGCAAAAAGAAATAAAGGAGTGAGTAATTTCAAAGGAACTAAAAATATTACAAATGAGGAGTTATTAACATTAGATTGTGATTTTCTTGTCCCTGCAGCAATTGAAGGTCAAATAACTGAAAAAATTGCACCTAATGTTAAAGCTAAAGTAATAATTGAAGGTGCAAATGGTCCAACAGTTTCTGCAGCAGATGATATCCTTAATAAAAAAGGCATAGTAATAGTCCCAGATATACTTGCAAATGCAGGTGGAGTTATTGTATCATATTTTGAATGGGTTCAAGACTTACATTCATTTTTCTGGGATTTAGAGAGAGTACAAAGTGAATTAAAAAGACTATTAAAAAAAAGCTTTAACGATGTTTGGGAAATATCAAAAAAATATAATACAAATCTCAGAATGGCAGCTTACATTTTAGGAGTATCCCGAGTTGCTGATGCCATGAAAATGAGAGGTCTTTTTCCATAACCATAATAATATTGAGTATTTTATTTTTTCCATTTATATTTCATTATTTTAACACAAATTATTCAAAATAAATTTAAAAAGTGCCATTCTATTACTAAAAATAGATCTATAATAGCTTTATAACTCTAAAAAAATTATTGAAAAAAAAGATTTGATAATAAAAATTTTTTAAATTTTCATAATGAATTTACTAATACCATTTGAGAAAAAACTACCGAGTTGTTTAAATAACCATCCAGCATCAGGTGAAAATAAATTTTTGATCCCTTTTATTTTATCGAGTAGCAGCCATTTTGGATTCTTGTAAAATGATTCATAGCTTAAATCTAATAATTCTTTAATATCATCAATAGATAAATCAGGTGTTTTCATCATTGGACCAAAATTCCATTCTTCCCATTTGAAATCTTTATCAATCCATCCGTGTTCTCTGGCTTCATAAAAAAGCGGTGTGTTTGGAAAAGCGGTTAGCGGATTTGTCATCATAAAATCAAGACCTAATTTGCTCATCATTTTTATATTAAAGAGAACATCATCATAGGTCTCGCCAATATTTCCAATTATAAAAGACCCGAATACCATTATATTGTTTTTTTTACATATGTTGATAGCGCTCTTGATTTTATCTACACTATAGCTTTTTTGCATTGTATTTAAACTACTTTGTTTAAAACTTTCAAATCCCATAAAAAAACAAATAAAACCTGCTTTTTTCATTTCTCTAACCATGTCTGGATGAGCTGCGATATCGTCTACACGGGTTTGACAGACAAAACGCAACTTAGAATTAAGATGAGATTTTTGGATTAATGAACAAATTTTTAATACTCGTTTATAATTTAATGTAAAATTATCGTCAACAAAAAAAACTAAATCTTGCGACTGCGGTACCTGATATAATTCTCTTAATACACGCATAGGCGATTTTGCTCGATATAATCTATTGTAAAATTTAGTTACGCAACAAAAATTACAACTGAACGGACAGCCTCTAGATCCTTCAACTACATCTGCTG
Organism: Candidatus Helarchaeota ASGARD archaeon Hel_GB_B; assembly: GCA_005191425.1. Classification (GTDB taxonomy): domain Archaea; phylum Asgardarchaeota; class Lokiarchaeia; order Helarchaeales; family HEL-GB-B; genus HEL-GB-B. The sequence continues at coordinate 9,561 of SUPR01000092.1, read as the reverse complement.
GAACCCATAAATAATGATATGATGAGTAATCCAGAAGATCTTTTTTTGGATAAGGCAAATCATCTAAATTCTGTAAGAAGGGACGTTCAGGATTGTGGTGTACTTTACCATTATCTCTATAAGATAGTCCAAGAATTTCTTTTTTAGGTTTTCCATCTAATAATTCTTTAAAAGTGAATTCACCTTCTCCTTTTACAATATAATCAAAATAATTATAATCTTCAATAATATGAGGGTCTAATGTTGGATGAAAACCTCCAAGAATCGTTTGAACATCGTTCTGTTTAGCCAGTTTACAAATATTAATGGCCATCTTATACATATTAGACATACAAGTTAAACCAATCATATCATATTTTTGTATTCTACGTTCTAATTTATCAATTCCATATGAATAATCTGTATTTAAGTCTAAAACTTCAACATCATGGTCTTCTGCAGCACCTGCTAATGAAAGTAATGAAAGTGGAGGACTACACATTACTTTACCCATGCCAGCTCCTAGTTGGAATGGAGGATATATCAATAATACTTTCATTTAATCAAATCCATATTTTTTAAAAAAATACTAATCCCATTATATCAAATTCATTTAAAAATGCTACTCAAATTTTTGAAAAATATTTTTTAATCATGAAATTATTATAAACAAAAAAATTAATTTTAGAGAATTATAAAGCATTTCTCATTTTAATATTTAATTGATATAGAATAAATTTAGATAAAAAAGTAAAAAAGATAGATCATTGAATTATCTAAGACATTTTCATTATTAATTTATAAGCGCCACTTACTGCATCAACAATTTTTTTGGGTTTTTTGCAATCACCTATTTTCTTAATATCTGAAATTTTAGACTTAATTTCAGTAAGGTCTGGTAAATTTGGCCCCATGCCAGTAGATATAACGACATCATCATATGAAATATCTATAGATTTACCTTTAATTTCTACCACGATTTTGTTTTTATCAATCTTTACAATATTAGCATTGATTAATTTTTCAATGTTTTTATTTTGTTGCAAATAGTACATTATAACAAAACTAACCATTTGGTCAATATTAGCACCTAATTTATTCATTTTTTCAATAATTGTCACTTTTTTATTTTTTGAAACTAGAAATTCAGATAATTCAATTCCGACCATTCCGCCACCAATTACGACCACATTATTACCTACTTTAACTTTATCTTCAAGGACATCTGAAAATATTTTATAATCAATTGATTCTAATCCATTAATTTTTGGAATCAATGGTTTACTACCTGTCGCTATTATTAGAATATCTGGTTGAATATCATCGACAATTTTTGGAGTAAGGACAGTATTTAACCTCAAGTCTATGTTTAAATCTTTAATTTTATAGTTATAATAATTCATTATATTGTTAATTTCATTTTTATAGGGTGCTTTATTGGCTAGATTTAATGTACCACCTATTTTATTATTCTTATCTATGATTACAACTTCATGCCCTTTTAATTTAGCATATTTGGCTGCAGTTAGTCCAGCAGGCCCTGCACCTACTATTAAAACCTTTTTTGGATTTTTAGTTTTTTCAATTTCCTCATCTGATTCTAAGATATTTGGATTTATTGAACAATTTATTTCTTTTTGCAGTGCCAGAGAATTTATACAATTATTACAAGCAATACATTTCAATATATCTTTCTCTCTTTTTTCCTTTACCTTTTTTACAAAATAAGGATCACAGATACTTTGACGACCTAAAGCAACGATATCTGCTTTATTTTCTTGGAGTATTTGTTCAGCAAGTTGTGGGTCATTAATTCGTCCTACACCAATGACAGGTACTTTTTTTATTACTTTTTTAATTTCGGCTGATAAATTAGTATGTACCCCCCTTGGAGAAGTCATATATGGGATCATTAGATGATTAGGAGTTTCATCAGTGGAAGCAGATACATTAATTATATCTATTCCCTTATTTTCCATTGTTTTGGCGACTATTTTTGCTTCTTCAATATCAAACCCACCTTCTACATAATCAGATCCGTTAATTCTCATACCAATTATCATATTATTACTAATTCGAGATTTAATTTCGTCATAAACTTCAATGAGAAATCGCATTCTATTTTCTAAACTTCCACCGTATTCATCAGTTCTTTTATTGTGTCTGGGAGATAAGAATTGATTTATTAAATATCCATGAGCTGCGTGAATTTCAATACCATTAAACCCAGCTTTTTCCGCTCTTATAGCAGCATCACCATAATAACTTATAATTTGTTTTATCTCTTCTTTAGTTAATGCTCTAGGATTTTCCATAGGTAAGAATGAATTCTTTACTCCAGAAGGAGAAACTGGTCTATCGCCTAAAAATAACTGAGAAGTTTGAGAACCAGCATGCATAAATTGTATCATTGCAATAGCGCCATTATCTTTTATAACTTTTGCAAGTTTTGAAAAGCCTTCGATCTTATCATCTGAATCAATTTTCATCATTTTCATAGTAGCTTTTGCTAACTGATGAATTGCTGTACCTTCAACATAAATTATTCCAATTCCACCTTTTGCTCTTAACCTATAATACTTAATAGTTTTATCTGAAACACTACCATCAGTATTTCCAAGATGGGTATCCATAGGTGGCATGGCAACTCTATTTCTTATCTCAATATCTTTAACTTTAATTGGTTCTAACAATTTCATAAAACATCACTTTATTTTCCTTTCCATTTTGGTTTTTTCTTTTGTAATCTTGCAAAGGCTCCAGTAAAAAAATCTTTAGTTTGCAATAACTGTGAATTAACAAAACCTTCTAATTCCATTCCAAATGCAGTATCTTTTCCATAGCAAGCATTAATTAGTCTTTTTCCAAAACCAACAGCCAAAGGTGCGCTATCAATAAGTTCATCAGCGAAATCGGATATCATTTGGTCCAATTCTTCAATAGATTTAGCAACATTATTTAATATTCCAAGTCTATAGGCTTCTTTTCCGTCAAAAGTCCTGCCAGTAAGTATTATATCCTTGGCATTGGTTAAACCGACTAATCTTACTAATCTTATGGTACCACCTACATCGGTTATTATGCCTACTTTTGATTCGGGCATAGTAAATGTTGCAGTTTCTATTGCAAATCTAAAATCACATGCACAAGCCAATTCAAAACCTGAGCCATAACAATACCCATTAATTTTAGCTATAACAGGTTTTTCCATCATCTCAATTTTTGTAAAAATCGGTTGTAACCAAGTATTTAACCAATATCTAAAATTGGTAGGTCTTAATGGAGCTCTAAAATCGGATTCAACATCTTGTCCAGTCAGCATTTTTAAATCTATACCTGCACTAAAAGTGTCTTTACCTCCAGTTATAATTACAACCCTAGAATCATCCTTCTCTACCTCGTCTAATGCATTATCAAGCCCAATAAATAATTCATAATTTAACGCATTTTTTTTGTTTAATCGGTTAAGTTTAATCGTTGTAATAGGTTTTTCTTCATTTTTCTCTATTAAAACTATATCACTCAATTTTATATCGACCTAAAATATTTCAATTATCATATTATTTTATTTTTAATTTTTAGATTTTTTTATAATTACATATTTCCAATAATAATTTAAATGATTAAATTAATTTAATTTTAGAAATAATATAATAAATTTTATAATAAGGTAATTAAAGATGAAACACGAGGATAATTTTTTTAAGAGTTATGATGATTTAGACCTGTATTATCAAATTTGGAGACCAGATGGTGATGTTAAAGCTGTAATTCAGATTGTTCATGGATTGGGTGAATATTCTACTAGATATATTAATGTAGTAAATAAGCTTGTTCCAAATGGATATTTAATCTATGCCAGCGATTTACGAGGGCATGGTAAATCTAAAGGTATTAGGGCATATGTTAATAAATTTGAAGACTTTATTAAAGACCAAGAAAAATTCACTGAATTGATAAAAGAAAAAATAGGAGATAAATCATTATTTCTACTTGGACATTCATTAGGTTCTATTATTTCAAAAGCATATATAAGTTCGGTCCAAGACAATTTCAAAGGATTAATTTTATCTGGTGCTGGAACAAAAATTGGTGGTTCTACAAATGCATTATTAATAGCATTTGCAAAATTAATGTCTATACTTACTCCAAAAGGTAAAATCTCGACAAAAATTAAAGGTGAAGATGTATCTCATGACCCTGAAGTTATAAAAAATTATGATGAAGACCCCTTACTCCTTAAAGAAATTACTATTCGGTTAGGTGCTGAAATGTTTAGGGGTAATAAAATAGCTAATAAATTAACTCCAAATATTAAAATTCCAACTTTAGTTCAGTTTGGATCTGAAGATACCTTAATACTAGGTGCAGACAAACTTGAGGAACTAATGACAATGGAAGATAAAACCTTTAAAAAATATGATGGTTTAAGACACGAAGTGTACAACGAACTTAAAGAAAAAAGAGAAATAGTGCTCCAAGATTTATTAGATTGGCTTAACAAACATACTTAACTTCAAAATGAAATTTTATCGATAAAATTAAATTATAAAGTCAAAAGATTTTCTCTAACATATTTGTTTCGATTTTTTTATTTATATTTAACTTTTTGTTTTCTATATTTCCTACTTCCAGCATATGCATCAAAAAGCCCAGGTCTTGGGTCTACTTCGGCCCCATAATATGGTATAGGATATCGTATCCCTCGTTTATATAATTCCTCTAGTCCCTTAATTAGTGGGTCTTCTATCATATCTGCTGGGAGAGCAATTACTAATTCATCATCTTGGGCATGTCCATATCTCCTTTCACCATAACAAGGAATTGTTAAAGAGGGCTTTTTTGTATTATAACATTGAGCTATATAATCGACACATGAGCTTTCACCCACACAATAAAAAGTAAAGCGTTCATACTTGAAAAACTGCAATGCATTTATAATTACAATCATTTGTGCGGGATTCCCATAGAGTAAGACGATATCTGGATCAAATGGATCATATAAAAGAGGTGCTAGCATTACTGCTTTATATTTTCCAAGCTCAATTTTTGGAAAAATTGATTCATATCTTAAGGATTCCTTGATATCCTTAAACCATTTAATAGTTCGATAAGTCCCATTTTTTATCATTTCAGGAGTTTCATTTAGCATACCAAGCATATAAGGACATACAGGTGTAGCTAAATTTTCAGCAGTTGCGCCAACAGTCCAATCAAATGTCCTAACTCTAGTAATAAGTTGACATAAAGTAGCTGGTTCTTTTTTATTAGGAATTCTAACCCATTTATTATTATATAATTCTTCTTCATTTTCTAATAATTTAAAAGCAATAGGAAATGTTTTTAATCGTAATAATCTTTCGAGTTTTTTTGTTAATTCATTCCATTTTCCCATTATATTCACCTTATTTTTTAAAATGTTTTATTTGAAAATTTCTTTTAAATAATTCATTTACAAGATCTTTTTCATTTTTAATTTCATTTTCAAATTCTACAACATATTTACCAATTTGAAAAAGTTCATGAGCATCAGAGCCACCTATACAAATTAAATTTTTCTTATTACAAATTGTTTTGGCTAATCTATTAGCTTTTCGCGATACAAGACCATTGAAAATTTCAATACCATCTAAAATATTAAAAATAGGCCTGTTCATTATTTCATTTATGTCCAGTCCTAAATCACCAATTCCAACCACAAGAAACTCACGAAATGGATGGGCTATTGCCATGAATGAATCTTTTGAATTGCCTAATATATCCCTAATTTCTTGAGTTTTCGGTAATTTAGTAATAGGATCAAAAAAATGATTATAAACAAGAATATCTCCCTCAATTGTAGTAATTTCAATGCCACCCAATATGAGAATATCATATTTTTTATTAAGTGAATCTAATTCTGATTTTTGCCAACAAATATTATGTTCAGTAAATACAAGCCCATCCAACCCGATTTCTATTGCTTTTTCAATACATTCTTCTGGAGACATATTACTACATTTGGATTTTGGATAAGTATGGATGTGTAAGTCTATTAACATAATTATTCGATCTCTGATTAATTTATAGGAGAACCTGTTAATATTGAGCAAAAATTTTTAATTTGTGGATATTTTTGCATAACTTTCTTAATAAATTCTTCTCTACTTAATTCTATATTATTATCCTTCATTTCTCGCCATTCTGAAGTAAGAATTGCAGGCACTATTGAATTAATACATTCATTTAGCAAATTCCCAAAATGACGGCACCCTGGTCGCGATATTTCTCTTTTTATTTTACTGGTAACTCCTTGTTCTATTTTTAATCCTTCAGCTTTTTTTAACAATTCAACGGCAGGTGGACACAACGGTGTAGTATATCGCCGCATAACTCCATTGATTTTAGTAATTATCATTTCAGAAATATTTACTTCAAATTCTATTTCATGAGCATATAAATTATCTTCTAAAGTACCAAATATTAAATAAGTATTGTCATCTTTTTTTTCAAATCCAACGAATTTGTTTCTATTAAAACTTAAAGTATCCAAATTTTCAACCATTTTAATCAACTTTAAATGCTAAACAACTATTTTTCATATTCGGCATAAAATTAACAAGCATTTTTGGTGTAAGATTTTTCATTTTTTTAATTTCTGGTACTGCTCTTTCTAATGGCTTAACAGTTAAAGCTAAAATACAACCTTCACAACATTCAAGTACTAAACTTGCTAAATAATTACAACCCTCAATACCATTTGCTAATTTCATTATTTTTTTTGTAAGTCCGCTACTAATTCTAATTCCAATTATATCTTCCAATTTTTTTAGAAAAATATCACAACTTTTTGAAATTGACCGCTCAATTTTTCCGCTAATTCTTAGAATCTCCATACCTGAAATTTTTACATCTAATTCTACTTCTCCTTTAAAGAAGAAATCCTCCATTGATGCCTTCGCTGTTAAAATTTTATTTTTCTTATCCTCATATATATGTACACTTTTATTTTTTGTATAAAATAAAACCATCTTTAATTCCTTAACCATTAAATTATGAGTACAATTCCAAATTTAACTATTTAAAATTGATGTAATGAAGTTCCAACCTTAAAAATTCTTTATTAATAAAAATATTATCCTCAAAATTAAAAAAAAATTTGATTTATTATTAAATTGCTTTTTTTTTAGATAAGGTCTTCTTTTTTTAAATTAAATTTAGTAAAGAGAATTGAATATTAAATCACTAAAAAACTCAATTAATATTGTTGTAAAATTATTAGCAATGAAATATGCTATAATAAATAAGTGTGGAAGAGTTATTAAATAAATATAATAATTTATAAATGCCCGAAATATCTCTATTAAAATTGGTGAATAATTGATAACCTTGTAAATTTTTATTGAATATAATTTAAAATGCAATTAAAATAATTTAAAATATTAAGTTAAATAAAGCAACTTTTTAAAAATATCAGGTTTGTATTTATTTACTTTTTTTATTTTGTATATAGAAAAACCTAATGATAGCAATATGATCAATAAGATGTAGTGTAATTCAAATCCGGGTATTGCTTGTGAATGAGCTCGTGGATAGCTATTTGGGTTCAATGGGTCTGTTCCACTTGATATTTCCGCTCCATCGGAAAAGCCATCTCCGTCTGTATCCCAAATTAGTGGGTTGGTATTATATTTATAATGTTCTAAATAATCAGTCAATCCGTCATTATCAGAATCAAGTCCAAATTTACCTTGCATAATTACGAAATATGAGAAATGATTAACAGTTACGGTTACAATATTATTTTCTGTATCGAGGTATTCATCATTGATTTCAGTTCAAACGCCGTTATCACATGCATATATTGTTAATAGCCATTCATCTAGTCCTTTTAAGTCAATTTCATTTTGAGAATATTTAATGGAAATATTAGCATTAAAAATGATACTATTGTCATTTATATCAATTTGATAGATATTTCCAGTGGAGTTTATTAAATTAAAGCGATCAATTGGTACCAGATTTTCAATTAATAAAATTTCCATTAATTTTGGTGAATTTAATATTTTTATAATAATAGATATATCATTTTTAGATATAAAAATATTTTCTGTGCCATTATTTAATAATAAAGAGAATCTTGCACTACCAAACGACTCATTTACTTCGAAATAAATGTAAATGGTAATATTAGAAAAAGGTATACTATTTAGATTAATATTAGATTTTTGCCAATAAGATGAAATATAATCAAAATTACTTGCGATAATTTGAGTAGTCTTATCATTAATAATTTTGAATGATATATTAGTTGGTATAGTGGTTAAATTATTAATTACACCATGATAAGAACAGTTGGCAGCGAAATTCAAGATATTTATTTGCATTGAAGCGAAATTATATTCAAAAATTGGGGCAAATATTTCAATATAATGATATGGTGATAAAACAGATGAATTACAGATCACCGAATCATATGAATCCGAGAAATTTATTAATACGATATAATCACGTTCCAGTAATTTACTGACATCAATAATTTTGTTCCATAGATTACCAGTCCAAGTTAAATTACCACTTTTAATAGACAATGAAGTATTAAGGTCAATCACTTTATATTTAGCATAAATTTCTTCAGTATTATCAATAATATCTTTTGGAGTAAAAGTACTTTTCGGAATAAATGATAAATTAAATATTTGATCCATATAACCAGAATATATGACTTTAAAATTTGAACAATCAATAATATGGTCTACTGTAAAATTATTTGAAATATAAGTTATACCAGAATCGTTGTATTTATCTTTAAAAAATGCATTAATATAGTACTCGCCTTCAGGCAAATCCGAAGCAGAGATATCAGAGTACCATGAATATCCATCATAATTCAATTTACCGGCTTTTCCTGTAAATGTACCATTACTATAAAATATAGAATAATTATGAATTCGAGCTGCTCCTTTTCCTAAATTACTTAGCCCATTATATGTGCTCTTAATTCTAATATTTCGGAGTTTAATAATTTGAATATAATTTCCTTCATAGAAGTCCTGTGGGGTTGTTTCAGAAATTAAAGTATGATTTATTAAGAACAAAATCGAGTTAAAAATAATAGAACCATAATTAAGATAATTAGTAAAATTAATATAAACAAAGTAATATCTGGAGGAACATTAGAAGTAGAAATATTAATAGCTTCCCGTTTATATGTGCCAGTCGTATTATCAAAAGAAAAATTGCCATATATAGAGGTATTATATCCAGATTCATTATAGATTCTAAAATAATGAAATTTTGCTTCCAAACCTTTAAGATTTCCGAGTTTTTTATATGTACTATTTACACAGTCAATTGTTATATTCAGTTTTTGGAGTTTGCCACCATTACAACTTATAGAAATACCATTTAATTTGAAATAATGATCGACTGTAAAGATTGCTAAAAGTTGTGATGCATGGCTATTATTTCCAAAAGAATACCTGCCTCCAAATGTTGTATTTATATAATAAATACCTTCTGGTAGTGTAGATACATCAATATTAATTGCTTGCCATGAATTTCCGTTCCATGTTAAATTGCCAGTCAAGTTAGTCATAGAAA
>SUPR01000091.1 GCA_005191425.1 Candidatus Helarchaeota ASGARD archaeon Hel_GB_B | reverse complement strand
TAAAAATACCTCAATCATGATTAAAATAGCTCGATTAAAAACATAAACTGGGAAATTCGTTAAAAAAATAAATTAATAACTTAATTTGATTTAATAATAATTTTACTTCAATTTAATCAATCTATTTTTAAATTAAAGATAGCCTTAAATCTGATAATTTGATTAAATTCTAAACATATTAAAATTTAAAATTTCCTCTATATAAGGATGTACCTGGACAACCTAAACAGGATTTACCAAATTGAGGACAATTTTTACAAAAATCCCCACAAGGTGCTTTTAATTTATTTTTTGATATTCTTCGTTCGTCCATTGGTAAATATTTTGGGAAAATCTTGGTAATCAATCCTTCAATTGTACAAGATTTTACTCTAGGATCATTCTGAAGTTTATTGATCAGATGAGAACAAGGAATCGCTGGTTTTAAATAATTTAAGTTATATTCCTCAAATATTATTGCAAATATTTGGTTATTTATAATTGATTGAAATGAAAATAAGGTCTTAGGACATTTATTAAGTAAACTTATAAAATAATCGCTGTCCAAATTACTCATTAATTCAATTCGAATTAGATAATAATCTAAATTTAATGATTGTGAATTAATATTTACTGAAAATTTAATTAATTTCAATCTTAATAGATTCTTAAAAAATTTTGCAACGGTTTGTCTGGTCTTATTGATGTTTTTAGATACTTGCAAAATAGAGTTTTGAGGTTCTTTAATATATTCCCGGATAATTAGTTTGTCCGTTCCTGATATTTCATTTAATAATTTTTCTTTACGGGTTTGTATTAAATCCATTCTTTAATGCCTTCTATATTTTTTACTTAACCCATATTATCTTTTTACTTTTTAATTGCTCTCTATACATATATCTAACCCTTCCTTTTAATTTTTTCGCAAATCTTTATTGCATTTAATATTGCTTGGCAAAACTAATTTATAAATTAGGTAATATTTGCTCTAGAATCTTATTAAACTCGTATAAACAATCCAAAATTAAAATATTCTAATATTATAATAATTTTACAAATCTCCTTGTTAATCCAAAATTAGTGTTTTTTAATGAAAAAATCAATCATAAATTCTTTATTAACATTATTAAAAATAAGAATAAAAACTATTAACAAAACTTTTTTACTTTTTTAATATATTTAACCGGAAATCTGCCACTTAAACTTATATTTAATTCATTTGATGAATATTTAAACCTGAAAATTAGAAATATTGATTCTACACAAATGAGTATTAATGAAAATTGGTCTTCCAGAAAGTAATTGCTTTTTAAAAAATTAATAAAAGTTATAATAACTAATTCCTTATCAACAAACCGCCATACTCTAATTTTGCTCGTTTATTCCCAATTCTTTTATTCTTTTTCTTCCTAATTTATATATGCGTAATTGATGAATTGATTTTTAAACTAAATATATTAATTTAAAAGTTAAAATTTAGAAAAAATAAGTTTTTAATGACAAATTTGGATATTACTAATAATTTTATTTGATCTCCTTTATTAATTCAAGGAATTCATGAATAAAAAATGAATAAACTCTCAGATTCCGAAACTCTATTATCATAATCGTTGATTTCTTATTTTTAATTTTTTAAAATCATTTTAATGTGCAATAAATATTGACAAAGTGTAAATTTAGTGATATTATTTTTTTACTCTATATTTTAATACATTTTTTCATGCAGAACAATTGTAATTTTAATAATAATAAAATTTTACCAGTTGATTAAAGTGGCATTGGTCGCATCTCAAAAAAAATGTAATAGAATATTTCATAATGACGATTTTTGGTGGCTATTTGGTGGAACTGGTGGCTTTATTAGATACCAAATAATCGAACTTCTTTTGCAAAAATCTTACAACGCGTGTCAAATGACTAAAAAATTAAATGTCTCTTATAATAATATTCGATACCATTTAGATGTCCTTAAAAAATTTAAATTAGTTTTTAGCAATGATAAAAAATATGGCGAATCTTATTCTATAACTAAAAATTTTGATTATCATTTATTTAAAAAACTAACAAACTTCTTTATTAAAAATAATATGTTTCCGATACCTCGGTCACATTTAAAACACTTGATTAAGAAAATAATTACTTAACTTTAGCCTCTATTAAGTTCATTCCAATATCGCTACCTTTATTGACATTATTAAAGATTAATAAAAACGTATTTGCCCAAATAATTTTTCACTTGAATAAGATAATGAATAAGTGGTTATAATAAATTAAGTATGCCTTTCCTTTACTTAACCCTGGTAAAATATTTTTATCAAATTAGCCATTTATTCGTCTTAAATTTCAAGTGAGTATCTGAGTAATTTTAAATTTTATCAAATTTTTTCAAAGTAATATAATTACGGTTATGAATATTTGAAATTTATTAATTAAAAAAATTGGTCATTTTAAGTTTTAAAAAGAAAAAAAGGAAAAAAAGAATTTAAATAAAGAAAAAGTAGCAATTTCCTGCAAGAAAAGCCACGGGAATTAATGAAAAAAGCAATACCGATCTAATATTCTTGAATTTTGAATAAATGAAGATATTGGTAATAGAAGTTGCTAGAAATGTAATTCCGAAAGCAATTGCCGGTAAGAATGAAGTTCCGAAAAAGATAATAATGGGAGCTTCAAGGAAAAGAATTGGAATTATCATAAAAAGTCTTCTAAGCCATCTATTTTTGAGCGGCACATTGTCTTGAATTATTTTTCGCCAGAAAAATTCATTAAAGAATATTATTGGGATAAGATAAATAATGCTATAAAGAAAATATTGGTAATTCCATGGTTTGAATATAAAGATTGAGAATGTATTTGATAATAACCAATATCCAAAGGTTACTATCATACCAAGATGTAATCCTGAAAAGCTAGAAAATATTTGATATTCTCTTGTGTATAATTTTTTGATACCTTTTTGAGGAAGCCTTTCATGTTTTGTCAAATAGTAGAGGCTCAGACTATATACTCCTATTATTATAGACGTTATCAATAAACTTTGTATAATATTTGCGAGAATGATTTGTATCCACCAAAATAGAAGTACAGATCCAAAGTATGGTAATAGTGCAAGTAGAATAAATTTCCAACCTTTTGGTTTAAATTTTCTTGGTATTTCAGATGATCCTTGATAGTAATACCAAATTAGAAATATCACTGAAAGAATTGAGAAAAATAGTCCAATTAAACTAAAAAAATAAGCTAAATAAATGTTTAAATATGTAAGGTTTTGATTAATGGTTTCGTAATTTTCTGAAGTACCATAAAAATGTAATTCAAAATATTGGATTGTTCGTATTATTGCTTCATTAGTTAAAAGGAGGTGGCTTTCTCCATGTATCATCATGAGAGAGCAATTAGTAGAAAGAGTTTTATTAGCTTCAAGGGCTTGATTTGGGTTAACAATAGTATCTTGGTCGCCTTGAATTACAAGCATTCGCGGGCCATATTTATCTGGGGCAGGTTGAGCTCCCAAGCTTGAATTAGTAAAATAATTAATGGGGTTATGGTCATATAGATATTTTGGATTATTAAATACAGATATATCTACTTTAATATTTCTCAAATCACTATCAAAGCCTCCTTTAGTAAAACTTTCTGACATAAATGAGCTTGTATTAAAAATACCTGCCCATGAAACTGAGACATTAATTCGGTTTAGTCGTTTTGCTTCATAACCCATAGCTAAAAATGATGTCCAGCCTCCCATAGAGTGTCCTGTCATTCCTACGGCTGATAAATTAAAAATATCTGAGCGAGAATATATATAATCTATAGCACCGATTGCCCCACTCCAAAAGTATGGCCCCAATCGTTTTTGAGTCTGGCCATGTCCTGCCAAATCAATTGCTAATGCAAACATCCCTCTTTTTGTCAGTTCAAAAATAAGCCTAAGGTCTGTTTCTTTTGTAACTTGAAATCCGTGGACATAAACAACCACCGGATATGTTTTTCCAGGGACATAGTTGTGGGGATAAAAAAGTCTACCACTCGTAATCGTGACTTTTCCGGGAGCAATATCTGGAAGTTCGCTTGGAAATGATATAGCTTCAATTTTTGCTGTAGTGTTTACAAGAAAGAAATATCCTATAATTGAAGACATTATTAGAATGAGAAACGGAATTAATAGCAATATTTTTTTAATTAGAGACAACTTTACCATATTTAATCAATATATTTTTAAATTTTTTAAAAATATCTTTTAAAAAAATAACTTAATAAGACCAAATAAAATAATAAAATGAATAAATTTTGGAGTTAAATTATTATGAAAATAGGAAAAATCGATTATCTTATGATTATTTCTTTTATAATTCTGGGACTATTGGCTATATTATTTTATTACAATCCAGGATTAGGTATTTGGTTTGATTTCAGTTCTTGGACTGGGTTTATGGTAAATATATGGCAGTCATTAGGTATTGTTTTTGTAGTTTGTGTTATAGGTAATTTATTGCCTTTTCCTACACCTTATACCTTTATTATAATTCCAGCGGCTATGTCTTTTCCGGAATTTTTCTGGTTAATTGCTCTTGATGCTGGAGCTGGGGCTTTAATTGGAGAAATTGTTGGATATATAATTGGACGAGGTGGACATGAAACACTCAAAAAGTTGGACAAGAACGTGGAAAAAATTAACGACTGGGAAAAATTAGTAAATCAACGCCCATATTTTATTATGTTTCTTGTTTTTTTATTTGGACTAACACCATTAAATGATGATAATATTATGATACCTATCGGACTGGCGGGATTTAGCTTTTCAAAAACTGTTATTAGTTGTTTTTTAGGTAAATTAGGCATGATGATGGTTTTTGCAGTAGGTGGCGCATTTGGTATACAATGGCTTGAAAATCTGGCAGGGACTTCTGAAACAAATCCAAACGGCTGGATAATTGGACTGGTCGCTATAGCTATTACCTTAGTCATTATTTGGATTATGTTTAAAATAGATATTAAGCGTTTTCTTAAAGAAGAATATGGTGTCGAGGAATTAGACACGAAGTAAAAAATGATTAACATTGAATTTTTAGTAAATTCTTTCTTTGTGTATAAAAAATGGACGAATTTATAATAATAGCCCATAGGGGCGCATCTGGATATGAATTGGAAAATTCTTATGCAGCATTTGAAAAAGCAATTAAATTAAAAGCTGATATGATCGAAACAGATATACATGAAACTTATGACGGATATCTAATCTTAATGCATGATGGAAAAATTGATAGGACCACATTTGGCTCTGGGAAAATAAAAAAATTGACAATCCAACAAATCAAAAACGTGAAAATGAAAAATAATGACCCGATACCTGTCCTTGATGATGTCTTAAAAAAATATAATAAAAAAATAGGCTTTAATTTAGAGATCAAATCTAAAAATATTGAAACCAAAATTAGCGATATTATAGTAAAGTATGAATTAATTGATTCTATCCTTATATCTTGCTTCTCATATAAAACATTAAAGAAACTCCGATTAATAAATCCCCGCCTACGCTTGGCTTTACTTACCTTTTTGCCTACAAATTTATTGCCATTTAAATCTTTTCTAAAACATTTAAAATCCATAAAAATTGATGCTGTCAATCCATTTTATAAATTCATTTCTAAAAAATATGTCAAAAAATTACATGAAAATGATATAAAGATTTATCCTTGGACAGTAAATAACAAAGAAACAATTTTAAAATTGAAAAACCAAGTTGAAGTGGACGGCATTATTACAAATTTCCCTGATATTTTATCTTGAATGTTAAAAATTTTCATAATGAATTCTATTTAATAGTACCAAATTAACAATGTATTTTAAATGAGTTAATGTAAATTAATTCATTTCATCAATTTCAGGTTTAATTCTTTCTTATTAAGATAATGCTAACATTTTCTAATATAATCAAAATATTATTAAACTTTAAAATTGTTTTTGGATATTAAAAGAAAATAAATTAATTTTAAATTGAGAATTAAAGGAATTTTTAACTTCTTTTTCTTGAATAACAAATTTTTTCCTATGAAAATAATAATCTATGGAAATGTTAAATTCCAAAAGTATCTTAGTTTATCCGAAATTTCCCAGAAAATTGGTAAATAGAATGGAAAAATATATATTGTTATTAAAGAAATAAAAAAGCCAATAATATAGCCAAATATGACATCTGAAGGATAATGCGCTCCTAAATTAACTCTTGTAAAAGCAACAATGAATGCAAATGGTATTAAAATAAAGTAAAGCCACCAATAGCCAAATATTACTAATAAAATTATAGTACAAGAAGAATAATATACTGAATGGCCTGATGGAAACGATGTATGTTTGCTAATTATAAATTTATCCTTCAAATTGATTTTACATTTTATTTTTTTTGCGATAAAAGGTCTATCTCTTCTTATAATTAATTTTATCGGTAATGCTATTATCCCACCATTTATACAAGTTGCATATAACCAAAAAGATGGCTCAAACAGATCAAAAACATATAATATAAAAGCTATACTAATCCAAGCAACAAATGACCCAAC
Organism: Candidatus Helarchaeota ASGARD archaeon Hel_GB_B; assembly: GCA_005191425.1. Classification (GTDB taxonomy): domain Archaea; phylum Asgardarchaeota; class Lokiarchaeia; order Helarchaeales; family HEL-GB-B; genus HEL-GB-B. The sequence continues at coordinate 7,320 of SUPR01000091.1, read as the reverse complement.
ATGTGTAAAAATCTTGAATAATAGATCTAAAATTGGATTAAATTCTTGATGGTTTATTTTACATACCCATTTTATATCAAAATTGTTTATTTTTTTAATTAATTGTAATGCCAATTTCACACCTTTTATTTAAAAAACAATATTATTCATTTAAAATAAATTGAAATATCTGAATAAATATATTAAAGTTAATTTTTTTTTATTTAGTATCTGTTCCAAATCTTAATTATAATTACAGAATCCAATTAACATATTATATATCTTTTACTCTTATAATACTTAAAAATGTTTAAAATATTTTTATACAACTAAAGATAATCTATGATTTTAAATTTAATAATTTTATAGATGAAAATAATGGACAGTAGGACAAGAAGTTATAATGCAATGAAATGCAAGTATGTAGATAGAATACCGCTATATTTAGCAACAAGTCCATGGGAATCCGATATAGTTGCAAGCATGAATTTTCCATATTGGCGGTGGAAACCACCCAAAAAAGGTTTTATACCAAGAACTCCATCTTCATACATTTATACGCGGTTACTGAAAGGCCGTAAATTATATTTTATGGACGAATTTGGGTGTATATGGTATGCTCCACCTGAAAATGAGACCATTGGACAAGTCATAGATCCTAGAGTAATAAAGACATGGGCTGATCTTAAGAATTTTAAGACTCCAAAAAAAATAAACAAAGGGAGATGGTGGCTCAGTAAATTTTTATTCCGAGTATTTGGTAAGTCTAGATTTAGACTTGGTTCAATTGATAACTTTTTCTTCGAACGAATGCATTTTTTAAGAGGTTTTTGGAATATTTGTGTTGATATCAAACGAAATAAAGAAAAAGTAACTGAATTAGGCGAGAAACTTGCTGATTGGTACTGCTGGTTTGTAGACCAATGGGCTAAATTTGGAGCTGACGGTATAATAGCTACTGACGATTGGGGTACTGAGACTGGGACATTTATATCGCCCAGTGATTTTAATAAGGTAATAAAACCTCTTTATAAACAAGTAACTGAACGGATTCATGACCATGGTATGCTTTTTATGTTGCATTCATGCGGAAATATTTATTCACTTATTCCGAGTTTAATCGATTCAGGTGTAGATTGCCTCCAACTGGACTCTCCTTTAATGACTGGGCTGGATCGCCTAAAAGAGTTCAACGGGAAAATTAGCTATTGTTGCGTTGCTGATATTCAAAAAATATTACCATTTAAAACTCCTCGCGAAGTGGCAGCAGTTGTATTACAGATCATTAAAAAATTAGGTAAAGGCGGTTTGATAGGTACAAATTATGCTGATTATACAGCAATCAATATACCAAAAAGGAATATGGACATAAGTATTTCAACTTTTAGACGTTTTGGAAAATATGGTGAATATCCATTAACTTGAAAAATTTTTCTTATTTTCATTAGATAAAATTTAAAAATTATAAAAAATTACAGTCAAAAAAATTAAAAATAATATCTTAATTGATAAAATTGATTTATTTGGTGCGATTAAATTGAAGAAAAAGAGCCTAAATAATTTCATTACAAAAAATTATTCGTACCTTATATTAATCTTCATAATCGCAATATCTTTTATTTATCAATTGAGTTTATTTTTATTATATCCATATTCTTATGGAGTAGACGGAGCTTATTATGATTTAAATGTTAAAAATATTCTTGAAACTGGATTAATGTGGTCTGATGATAACCCATTTGTCTTTTATTATTTTGCATTATGGTCAATGTTCTTATCTAATGTTACATTAGGGATAAAAGTTGGAATAACAACATTATGCTCCTTAATACCACTCCCTACTTTTTTCATAATAAGAAAAATTACTAAAAATAATATAGCAGCTTTATTTGGAGCATTTGTATCGACTTTCAACCCTTTACTATTCCGAATGATGGGTGATTTTGTAAAAAATTCGGTAGGAGTACTCTTCATGTTGTGTTTTACCTATTTTTTTATCATAACATGTGAGAAAAAGCATTCATTGAAAAAATCGATTTTATATTATGGATTATCTTTATTGTTTTTAATTTTAACAATCTTTACACATATTTATCCTACAGGTTTTATAGTTGGATTTGTATTCATATATTTAATTTATTCGATTATTTATTCTTTAGTAGTTTTCAAAAAATTACCATGGTCTGAGATTAAAATTATATCATTCCTTACTATATCGGCTGGTTGTATTATTCTTATTGGATATTTCATTTCTCCAGAATATTTTGATCAATTTTCCAAAATCTATCAATTTGTTAATGGTTTATTGCATTTTTCCTTAAGATTTCCTGTTTTTAAACAACCACCTAAAGAAATGCCAGATATTTGGCTAAATTCAGTTATTATTAGTATTCTTGGTATAATTACGATTAGTGGAATTATAATAATTGTAATTGACTTAATAAAAAAGCGAAAAAGTCCTAAATATATTCAATATATTGGTTTTTATTTAATTATATACTTTCCAATTTACTTGATAGTCCCAAATATCTCTAAAATTCCATCTCCTTTTCCACTACCCCAAAACCCAATTTTTGACCTGTTAAATCTTTTAACAACATTTCCTGTCGCTGCGGGTATTTCACTTATTTGCTTTGAAATCTATAGAAATAAAAATGATAAAATTTTAAACCGAATTAAAGGTTCTATCATTGCAATATTTTTGATGAGTACTCTTCTTTCGCTCTCATTTATTCCATTTGAATGGAGGACACGATTTGAAATTATGAATTTCGTGCCAATTTCTTTATTAATTGGGTACTCGCTAAAAAAACTAAATATGGGTAAAAAAAGGCTTGCTGCTATCTTTATTATTGGTTTTTATTCTACGTCAATGATTATACAGACGAATTATTTCTGTTTTTATTCATTTCAACCTATTTTAACTCATGGCGGAGAAGAGGATTTGTTATATTTAAAAAATTACGTCGAGTCAAATAGTTCACTTGCAGGTTCAATTGTTTTAGTACAAGATCTTGGAATTTATTATTTTACAATTCTAATCACTGGTTTAAATGCAAAAAAATCGGGTAATCCTGATGAACTTGCTTTAGAATATAATGAAACTATATTTGAAATAATTCCAAATATGGGATCCCACATATTTTTACCACCAGATGTAAAAATAATTAGAAACGAAACATATGGACAATTTATAATAATCCTTGCCAATGAAACATTTCATGATTAGTAATTTTTGCGCTTAAACACTGAAAATCCCATTAAAAAAAAATTCTATAGCCGTGAAATAATAGTAATTTATAAAATAATTCATAAATCAACTATCTCAAATATAAGGTCTATAACCTTAATTGATTTTTAAATTAACTAAAAACTTTAGAAATATTTTCAAAAAAAATAAAAAATGCTAGTTTGGTCCTATACCCATCAATAATTTTTTAAAAGATGAAAAAAAGAAGAAATTTCGAGTTTCAGTCATTTTTTTAAAAGACAAATTTATTAATAATTATACAGACCAAATGATTTTAATACCCCAATTTTCACCTCAATAATTGTCGGAAATCTTACCTTCAATTCACTGGAACTTAGCAATCTAGGAATAGATTTAGTTTCAGGAGGTATTATCGAAATAAATTCAATGAATAAAATAAATAATCAAAAAGTAATTCGGATGAATAAAGAATGTCGGAAGAAAATGTGATCTTTATAGGAAAAAAGTCGGCAATGAGCTATGTAATGGCATGTTTTACAGTAATACAATCTGGGATGGATAAAATAATAATCAAATCTCGCGGTAGGTCGATTTCTAAAGCAGTAGATGTTTTAGAAATTTTAAAAAATAGGTTTATAAAAGATAAAATAAAAAATGTCAAAATAACTACTGGAACTGATACTATTGATAGTAGCGATAGAGGCTCATTTAATGTATCAACTCTTGAAATTGAAGTGAGCCTTAAAAAATAAACAATTTTAACTATATACTTTCTTAAATATGCTGATTATTTCTTAAATTTTTTTTCTTTATAGGTGAAGTTTCATTGTCCAGTTTTGATACATTGAAAGAGTTCCTAAAAATCAATAAGAAGGTATTTGATCCGTATAATGAGTTGTTCAAAAAAGCATATGATTCTTTTAAAAAGCGATTAAAAATTTCAAATAATTTAAACAATATTTTTAAGAATGAGGACACATTTCTTTTATACAAATTTAGGCCTGCCATTAGGTGCCCTTTAATCGCCAGCGTTGGAATGAAGAAAATTCTCCAGGTTAAAGGTAGGTTCTTAGACCCACCATTGGTCGTATTGGGTGATGTCAAAGATAAAGATGAAAATAAAATTCTTCTAATTTATTCTTTTATCTGGGATCATGATACTCCAATTGGCCGTAAAATTGACTTAGAGCGTATTTGGGTCATTATTAATAAAGGTGATGAAACTATTGATAATGTCTTTTTTTGCTCGCATTTTGAAATCTCCCCATTAAAAAATAAAAAAATTTCACTCCAAAATTTTAATTTAAAATTTGGTAAAGGAGTGCATACTCCTATATTACTTAAAAAGATAAAATATTCTTATAATAATTATCCAATAATTCATTTTAAATTGTTTCATGAAGGAAAAAATGGTGATGTTTGCTTTTTTCCGCCATCAAAAAATTTAAGAGGTAATGCACGTTCTTATAACATTACACCTAGCCAATTAAATGGTGTACATGGATGGAAATTCCCTGAAATCTGGCTACCATTGTGGCTGACCCTTAATAATGACCTCATAAATAATGGAATCTGTTCCTTTTTTGGCCCTAAACTTCAATTAAAACAATTATTTATTAATAACCATAGAATAAAAATCAGTGATTTTTCTTTGATGGACTATACTTTAAAGATGTCTATAAATGAATCCGACCGAGTTATTCACGATTCAAGTCTTTATTATCCAATTTGATTTTATTTATAAATAATCGAAAAAAATATTTATTATAATTTTCATAATTATTTATTACTAAATCAAAAATTATGAAGGTTTTTTTATGGCTTTCAATATCGAACTTTTAATGGATATAGTGAGTTTAGGGATTATATTAGTTGCAATAATAATTAATCTTGTGATTAGTGTAAAATCATATCGTTCTTATAAGAAGAATAAAGTAATTAATACATTAATTTTTACTTTAACAGCAATTTTTATTGCATTTGCTATGATTTTCTTGGTTGCAGAGAAATTATTTCTTTCCGACCTATTGTGTAACGAATTTTTAGGTATGCAAATTTTCGGTTCTATAGCTGTAGTTATTAGTGGTGGTGCAATCGTTTCTATAGATGCATTTGCATTTAATATGGTATTCACGAAAAAATACAAAATTTTAACGATATTTTCCGCTTTATTTGTATCAGTTTATTTAGGATTTTTCTTATTTGATCCCACCAAACATGTAAGTGAGGGTGAAATTTCTTTCAGTTGGGATCCTCTTGCTATTGGTTTTCCTATTACTAGACTTATGGTATTAATTATCTCATTTGTTTTACTTACCATTCCAACATTAGTTTTTTTCTATTACAGCATTAAAATTAGGCGCAAATCTACAACTAGATCTACCAGGTCGCTCACATTAGGTCTCGGTGTAATGGCATTTGCTTCAGCCTATATCATTGAGTTATTTGGACTTGACCCTTTAACTACTACAATTATGCGGATTTTTTATATTGTTGGTAGTATTCTTTTATATTATGGCCTATTTGGTATAAAAGAAAAATCCACATAATTTTTTAGTTTATTTTTATTTATAGATCAGCTCAGATTGACCATTAAATATTCATTTTTTTTATTTTACATTTCATGACTTTAATACTTCTGATTTTAATTATAATAGATTGTATGAAAAAGATTTTTACTAAATTCTCCCAATTTTTCTACCACAAATTCATTTTAAAAATCATAATTAATTAAAAAAATATTTATGAAAAATTTATATTTGGAAACTAATCTTTTCTTTAATATTTAAAATATGTTTATCGACCAAGAATTTCTTATCAGATTTTAGGAAAATATGAGGTCTAATTAGGTGATAAAAAATGCAAGAATAAACAGATTTATTACTTGATTTAATTAGTTTGATATTCATCCTCTCTTCGATTATATTATCCTTTATCGTGGGCGGAAAGTCGTATAGAGTCCAACAAAAAAACAAGAACGTTCAAAATAAGATTTTTACGGTAGCTGCCTTTTCCTTAGGAGTTGCGATGATTTTGCTGACCATAGAGCAGCTTTTTTTGACTTTAATTAAAGACGACCAATTAGGGCTCCTTTTTGGGGGAATTGCTACAGTTGTTAGTGGAATTGTAGTTGTATTTATTGATGCATTTGCGTTTTCTATGGCATTTTCTAAAAAATATAAAATATTGACTGTTATTTCAGCAATTTTAATGAGTTTACCGATACTTTTTCATCTGTTCGACCCAACAAAAAGTGTAATTGAAGGTGAAATCGAATTTACTTGGGATCCTATATATATCGGTTTTCCAATAACTCCTTTAATTATGTATGTAATACTAATTCCACTCTTAACTATCCTGGTGTTGGTTTTTTGGTATTATGATTCAAAAATTAGAAGCCAATCTAAATTCAAAAGTAATAGGGCAATCCTTCTGTGGGTGTTGGAATACTCTTCGTCTCATTAGCTTACATTTTTGAACTTGTTGGTTTACCCGTAATAATCGTATTTTTTAGGTCATTTTATTTAATAGGCGGTATATTAATATATTATGCAATGTTTAAAGTCAAGGAATAATCTATTTTTCTATTAAAACCTATCAAGCTAAACATTTTTCTCATAATATCAATTATCTTTTTTAAAAACTTATTCAATAATAATCAAAAAACAATTAAAAATAATATTTTTATTTTGAAATATTTTTTGCCCAGAATATTATTTGTTTTCCGACAATTTGTAGGTCTCTTAATGCTTCTTGGTCCTTAAAAATCTCGTCTTTTTCATAAGCGAATCCCAATACTCCTGTTATTTTTATCACTCTTAATCTTGAAAAATATTCGTCAATTTCATTAATAACCGAACCAATTTTTCTCCTCCCTACTACTATATATGTCCCTAGTTTATTTTCTAATTGTCCTGATCTAAGATGCCATGTTCTTTCCATAAAAATTTTTAGTCTTGAAGTTACGCCTCCCATATACGAAGGACTAGATAAAATAATTATATCTGAACCTTTAATTTTTGGATATATTTTTTGCATATCGTCCTTAATTATACATGTTTCTTTCTCTTTGCATATATGACACCCTTCACATGGTTTAATATCAAAATCCTTTAAGAATATTATTTCAG
>SUPR01000090.1 GCA_005191425.1 Candidatus Helarchaeota ASGARD archaeon Hel_GB_B | reverse complement strand
TCATAAGAGATATAGACGTAGTCAAGGAGCAGATAATTAAGCAGATTATTCAATTTTTTTCACTAAATATTTTTGAATGATATCAACAATTAATGTAGACCAGCCCAGATTTTTTGCGCCCAAACCTTTTCCGGTAATTGGGTTGTAATATTCCCATAGACCCGATTTATTTATTAAAGCAATTGATTTTTTTATTAATTCATTTCCTTCTTGTTTATATCCTTGTTTTAAAAGTCCTTTTATTAAGTACCAATTTGTATTTAACCAAGTAGGCCCACGCCATAGAAGGAAACTACTTTTTGGACTGAATTTTGGAGAGGAAACTGAAACTGAAGGTATTGGATAGTTGGTCCAAAATTCATCTTTATTTAAAATATGTTTTTCAATGATTAATTTAGCTCTTTTTTTATCAATGTACAATAAAATGGGAAACAATCCCGATACTGTTAATTCATTTATTTGGTCGTCAGATCTAGAATACAAATCAAAATAAAATTTTGCACTTGAGTTCCAGCTTTTATCTTCCAATGATTTTAAAGCTTGTTGTGAACGGGTTAGGAATATTTGGGCGTTTTCATTGTCTCCTATTTTCTCGCATAACCTTGTTAAAGCCTGCAAGCCAAGGATATAAATGACATTAAATGAAACATCTTTAACAACAAATAAGTCCATATCTATGATTTTTTTAATATTCCAATTTACTCTATTATACCTTTTTATTAATCTATTTAACCATAGACCTGACCTAACTTGAAACAGTTTCTTTACGCCAATAAATTGATCCCAACATGGTAGCATGTCCATGCCTGTTTCCCATGGGTGAATAACTACCACCAGTCCATCATCATCAATATTTCGTTCTGAATAAAACCAATTAAAGTATTTAATTAATGGCCCGATCATTTTAGATAGCCACTTTGCATCATTTGATTTCTCATAGACAATTTCGACTGCTTCTCCAATTACTGGTGGTTGGGTAATAGAAGAGCGGTCTTTTTCAGGGTAATTCTTAAAGATCCAATCCGTGACTCTTCCAATAAACGATGGACTCCTCCGCCAGTAACTCATATGCGGTATCATGCCATTATTAAATTGCTTTTTTACCACAGTAATCAATTCTTGTTTGGCATTTTCTATATCAAAATAAGTCCAAACTATTGAATGAAATGCAGAATCCCATAGCCATTGGTGGGGATAAATATTAGGACTAGGGCAAGTATATAAAAACCTCCCTGTATTCTCACTTTTCACGATCCTATCTGTTAAAACTTCCCTTGCTTCATTTATTATTAGATCATATTCATTTGGCTTCATTTTCATTCCATTATAATTTTTTGTAATTTGTAATATTTAATTAAAAATCTATAAAATAGATTCTTTATTGAAATTTTAGCGTATCTCGGTTATAATAAAAAATTGTGGATTATATATATTAAAAAATAATTTTCTATCCATCATATTAATAATAATATTTTATTGAATAATATAAGACTTTTTAAGAAATTTTTAAGACCGAATAAATAATAGCAGAATCACAAAATTTGGCTATTAATTAAATAAATTTTAATAGATGTTTTTTCTGATAACTCTTAATTTTGTATATATATTCTCCAATTAAAATCGAATTTGATTTGGTTGTTTATTTTTATTTAAAATATTAGAAACCTTGGCCATTTTAATTAAAATCTAAAATTGGTATAATATATCAATTTAATAAAGATATAATAATAGAGTTATTTGAATTTTGATTTAATATTCAATAAATTTATAACTCATTTAATACTTATTAATTAAACGAATAAAATCTTAAAGTTTCTACTTATTGGAGGCATTGGAAATGTTCAAATTAAATATTGAAGGATTTGATGCCACGAAAAATCTGATAGAAGTTCATGATATTGAAGAAATTAAACCTTTAGAATTAAAAAATGATTATTTTACCAAGCTTGATATGCTCATCCTTGAAAAAGACAATTATTCTATAGGAAAAGAAATTAATAAAATCATTACTGATAAAAAAGTTGAGACTCCTTTAATGTTTATCTATGGAAAAGCAGAATCTATCGAATGTGGGATATTATTTTCAAAAGCAAAAAAGATGAAAATTCAAGGCGTGTGGCCGGATAAATTTTATGAAGCTATTAAAAAGGATGCTGATATTTTTAAATCTCTTTTATATCGATTAGTGAAGACCCCTGAATTTTTTAAAGAAGTAAAATTATTTACTTACACTAAATCACTGATAATGGAAAAAGAAGAAAAAGAAGCACCTAAAGAAGTTGCGGAACAAAAACAACCCACAGTCCCAGAAAAGCCAGAAGTTGCACCTGAGAAACCAGAAGAAGCGGAAGAATATATTATACCTGAATTACCTTATAAGAAAAAGATCACAACTAAAGTAAATATTGACTTCGAAATGCATGAACCACCATCTATTTCCACCACATCTGAAATGCCTGAAGAGTCACCCGAGTCCTATGGAGAATCTTTGATCTCTGAAATTGAGGAGATAGTATCTTCATTCACTTACGAAGGAGCTAAAAAAGACGAAGAGGAAGTAGAGTTTTGGGACAACTGCCCATTCTGTTTCACTAAATTGTCAGAAAATACCATTAAATTATTAAAAGCTGGACTTTCTACTTTTTGCCCAAATAGTAAATGTCGGAAATTAATTAAAGCAGAATATATGGTAAAATCTTCTAAAAAATAAAATATTTTATCTTCACAGAAAAATAGCCCCAACTTTTTATTGAATTTTCTTATTTTTATCAGGGTTAAGTATTAAAAAAAAGAAATTAAATAGAAAAATAAAAAAAAATTTACGGTTTTACCGTATATTTCCATACTAAATCTGATTTATTAATGAAATTACCAATAATTGGTGTATGCTCCCATACATTTTTCATTAGTTCATCAATTTTTTCTTTAGGTTCAGAAGATTTGATTTGAATTACTGGCCTGAGGTTGTCATAATAAGGTTTCAAGCTGTCGTCTGTTCCAAAAATTCCACCAAGGTTGATGTGTCCTCTTGAAAATATTTTTATGTGGTCAATTTTAACGTCCATAATCATGGACCAGAATTTAATTACTGCAGCTGTACATCCTCCAACCGCCGTCAAGATTATAAAAAGAGGACTTGGACCTAAATTCTTACCACCAAGGTTTTCTGGGGCATCAATAATAATTTCAAAAGGTTTTGCACCCATAGTTGCCTTGAAACTTCCATCTTCTTGTGATTCAATGATCACATTAAAATTCTTCTCACCATTCTTTGGATCTTTTTTAATTGCTTCATAAGTTTCTTTAAAACCCATTCTAATCATCTTTTACTTAATTTTTGGTCATAAATTTTTGTTATAGCTCAAAATGTATTAAATTCTTAATTTGTAATAGCACATTATATTTGAAATTTTTAAATTTTTTTCAATAAATGAATTCAAATTTGAAGTTAAATTATGTGTAAAATAAAATATTATTTTAAAAAGTATATTAAAAACAGCGTTATAATCAAATTTCGATAAAATAGAAAGCGTTCTTTTAAGTAAAATAAAAAAAATAAGTAAATGATTAGAATTATCACGGTCAGCCTTTTAAATAAACGACTCCAGTTCCCCCGCGTGGATATGAGAATTCAATTGCACCGATATCGCAGACGCTATAGCAAGCAGCGCATTCGAGACATTTTTTAGTATAATCATCTTTTAGAATTGCCTTACCTTTTCTAATTAACCATAAATTTGCAACGCATACAAGGGCACATTGACCACACCCATTGCATTTTTCAGAATCAACTTTAATAAAATCTCCAGTATCGCCGACATGTTCACTAATTTTTTCAAGTTGGATGTCCATTCAATTCACCTCATTTCTTCTTTTTTGGGCGCAATCCCTCAGTTAATTTAATAAATAGGGGTAATAAATTAAGGTCTTCTTCAATAACATCTGAAATTAATGGTATTACATATTTTTGAAAGAAGGGCATTGCTTGAGGGATATATGACCTAACTGTTTCTAATATTTGTCTCATTCTAATTATATGCGGTTCACTCCAATCAAAGTGTCCCCCTCGAATTTCGTGGTATAATGGGATAAACCATTCCATATTATTTTTCTCAGATTGGACGCTAAAAAATAAGTTTTTCCACAGTCTTTGTAGGGTTTCTCCTCCAGTCGAAAATTCAATTCCTGTTGATGATTTCCTCCATTTTTCTTCATATAATTTTAATCCTTGTTTTGATGTATCTCCATCCGCAATACATTTAATTGCAGTTTCAGCAGCCAATTTCCCAGTTTCCATTGCAGGAAATACTCCCTCTGCTTCTAAAGGACAGGGAAAACCTCCCGCATCTCCTACAAGCATAACATTATCCGTATATGTTTTAATAGGTTCTTGAGTCCATGGCAACAAATGGGTTTGAATTTCACGGGGTTTCGCATTTAGCGCCTTAACCATTCTTTGGAATGGTCGTGAACTTATTAGCTTATTTAAAAAGTTAATTGGATTTGAAGTCCATTGCCCCATCCAAGCCCCAAGTCCAATATGAAATCCGTCCCCAAAAATTACTTGGTATGCTGATGGAAATGTAACTCCCCACCAGGTACCATCTGCTGCATCTCTAAACAGTCCATCGGAGCCAAACATTTTATCAATAATATCTGGTGGTGCTGAAAAATCATATTGTGGGACTAATGTTATTTGGTCAGGTCGCCATCTAGGATTTAGACCGGACCTAATTGCAACGGTTGAAATGACACCATCAGCCCCAATGATAATTTTTCCAAAAATTTTTTCTCCAGTGTCTGTTTGAACGCCAATAGTTTTTCCTTTATCATCTTTTATTAAATCTTTGATTAATGTGGACGTCCTCAATTCAGCCCCAGCTTCTACAGCCAAGCTAGATATCCAAGGATCAAATTCGCTACGATAACAATTCATAGTAATAAACTTCTTAGCGGGTTCATATGTAACTGAGGCAGTTGGATAATACATTTCAACCGCAATTTCTTCCATTTCTTTGTTTAAATAATGATTAATAACACAAGATGCCATTCTCAAATTTGGAGCGACATCTGGCGTGAGTCTTTTCATCATTTCAGGAAACTCTCGCCACATTCTTGGGCCAAGTCCGCAGCCAGATGCATTCTTCTCTCCAGGTTTGCGTCCTCTCTCAAAAAAGACAGTCTTTAACCCAGCTTCTGCACAAAACTTCGCAGAAACTGACCCACCAGGGCCTGCGCCGACTATTATCACGTCATATTCTGTCATTTTAAATGCAACAACTCAATTTTGTTTTTTATATAAAATTTCATTATCTTTAATACTCATCTTGAATATAATAGTTTCTAAAAAATGTAATCTGTTATTTAATAATGTTAAAATTATTTCCTCAAATTTTATTTAAATTCTTTTATCTTTCTTTTATTGAATTTTAAGATCGACAATTGTTTTACTTTTCATTAATAATTTATATAACAAATATCTCTTAATTATTTAAAAAAGTAAGATTGTCTAGATATTCTTATTTCCAAAATAATTAAAAAAAAATTGGGAAATGCAAGAAAATTTATTCTATATAATCTATTTCTCCTTCTAATTTAATATCTCTTGAAGAGCTAGCAACTAGAACCTTAAATTTACCGCTTTCAATTATCCATTTATTGCTTTTTGGGTCGAAAAATGATAGAATATTTGGATCTAGTTCAAAATTTATGGTCTGCTTTTCACCAGGTTCAAGAAAAACTTTTTTAAAGGCTTTTAATTCTTTTGGTGGTCTCTCTGCACTACATTCACAATCATTAATATATATCTGCATTATTTCAGCCCCTTTCCTATTGCCCGTATTTGTTATATCTACAGAAATTTCTATTTTATCATTTTTCGAGATCTCGGCTTTTTTTATTTTTAAATTTTCGTATTTGAATGTAGTATATGAAAGCCCATAACCAAAAGGAAATAATGGTTCAATATTATTTTTATCAAAATGACGATAACCTACAAAAATCCCTTCATCGTAAAATACTTTTTTCAGGGGTTTTGAATTATTTATACTTTCTTTAATCCCGGGATACGTCCGTTCAGATTTATGGGCTGGTGAATCCTCTAATTTCTTAGGAAAAGTAATTGGGAGCTTACCTGAAGGGTTTACATCACCAAATAATATATCTGCAATTACATTTCCACCTTCAAGTCCAGGATACCAAGCCTCAATAACAGCTGGTACATCTTTAATCCAGTCGCTCATCGCTATTGGGCTTCCATTGAGGAGGACAACTATTGTATTTGAGTTATTTTTAACTGTATTTTTAATAAGATCAATTTGGGAACTGGATAAATCCAGTGTTAATCTGTCGCTATTTTCCGTGTCCATATTTTTACTGTGGTTTAAGCCTGCAAATACAATAGCAACATCAGCTTCGGACGGTAAATTAACGAATTCTATTTTATTTTTACACTTATTTTTCAAACCTGCTAATGGAGTAACTTCATATATAGACCTGATCATTGAACTTCCTCCGCTAAAGGCAAATTTTTTATTGGCATTAGGTCCTAGAACTGCTATCTTTTTGATTTGCGAAATATCTAAGGGCAATATATTATTTTCATTTTTTAAAAGTACAATACCTTCTTCAGCGATTTTTTTTGCTATTTGGATATGTTCTGGAGTGCCTAGACTACCTTCTGGAATTTTCTCTTTATTATCGAACATTCCAACAAGGAACATTACTCGTAGTAATCTTCGAACTCTATCATTTAGAATTTCTTCCGTAATCTGGCTCGATTTTAATGCTTCAAGAATTTTTGCCTTTTTATAAACATTACGATATGGCATTTCTAAGGACAAACCAGCCTTCATACATCCTTCAGTCGTAGTGAACTTAGTAGCAAACCAATCAGATACAATAAATCCTTGAAATCCAAAATCGTTTATCAATTTTTCCATCAAAATATCTTTATTTTCGCAGCCATGAACACCATTTACTTTATTATAACATGCCATTACTGACCAAACATCTGCATTTTTAACAGAAGCTTCAAATGCTGGTAGATATATTTCTCGTAGCGTCCGTTCATCAATCTCAGATGAGACATTGAACCTCCACTTTTCTTGGTTATTTCCAACATAATGTTTAATACATGCAGCAATTCTTTTACTCTGGACTCCCTTTACTACTGCAACAGCCAGTTCTGAGTTAAGATATGGGTCTTCGGTCTGATATTCGAAAGTTCTTCCACATAATGGTGTCCTATGGATATTTATTGCCGGACCTAAAATCATATGCCTACCAACTGCTCTAACTTCTTCTGCTAAAGCTTGTCCAAATTGCTCCGATAGTTCTAAATTCCATGTCGAAGCACGACAAATTGCAACAGGAAAATATGTAGTTTTTTTCTTAAAATAAGTCCCTAACGCTCCCACTCCATGAGGACCATCCGTCATCTTAAATGATTTCAAACCCAACCTTTTAATGGTCTTGGTAAAAAAGAACATTTTTCCCGCTAGAACCTTAATTTTCTCTTCTAAAGTCATTCTTCCTAATAAATCATCAACTCGTTTTTCTAATTCTAAATCCTCATCTAAATAAGGTAATCTTGAAATTTCCTCAGAACTCATTTATTGACTCATCTCTGTATAATTAATATCTATTGTTATATTCAAATCATCTAATAATTTTATATTAATTTTGATGTATGAATTGGTCAATTTAATTTACAGATATTTAGATTAATAAAGAATTCTTGAAAAATCAATTTTATTGTTAAATTAATTTTAAAGTAATATAGGTTTTTCTTTGACCATCTTTTTAACGGTCTGATTATCTATTCTGAATTGAATTCTATGTAATAATATGAAATTCTTGTTAAATAAATGTCTAAACTGATAATCTTTCTCTTTTTTAATTATTGAATTATTAATGATAAATTCAAGTTATAGATTCTCTATTTAGGGACATAACATTTAATAAATTTTAATTATTGATAGAGTTTTACGATTTTTATTAAAGGATGATGATTATTTTTAATATGACACAAATAAAATGAAGAAATATTTGTAAATTAACTTTTAATTTATAATTAATAATTCTTACTAGTTAAATAATGATTATATATCTTATAACCTTTTTAAGAATTAACCAAAAAGCGGATAATAAATACATTTATATATTTTTAACGTTCAAAAGATTTTATTAAATTGTTTCTTTTATGTAATTCTTTTATGTAATTAATAGTGTTTTTTTATTCCCCCATTTTTTTTATTGAGATTATAAAGATTGTGATAAATTATGTTTAAGGATAAAAAAGAAGAAATATATAAAAATGAAGTAAAAATAAGTGGTTTAACAGCATCACAAATTGTAATTAATACAACAAACATAATTGATAATGCAGATAGCCAATTATTACCCTCAGTATACCCACAAGTTCAAAAAACTATGGGGTTAGACATTATACAATTAGGATGGATAACTGGTATTAGGTCTTTTTTACAGGCAGCTTCTACTCCATTATGGGGTTGGTGGAGTGATAGACATTCTCGCAAAAAGGTACTTGCAGTTGCGTGCTTTATTTGGTCTATATTTACATTATTGATAGCTTTTAGTTATTCTTATATTGATATGTTAATTTATAGGTCTATTATTGGAATTGGACTTGCTGCAATTGTACCAACAGCTCAATCTTTACTCTCTGATTATTTTCGTCCTGAAAAACGTGGAAAAGCCTTTGGACTACTCGGACTGACAGGAGTCTTTGGAATAATTTTTGGTACTATTTATGCAACTGCCCTTGTGGGTAGTGTAGATTATATTTTTGGATTGGATTCGTGGAGATTTGTTTTCATAACTTTTGGTATAATAAGCATAGTAATTGGATTTGCTATCTTGATATTTACAAAAGATATTAGTCGTGGGATAACTGAACCAGAGCTCAAGAATGTTGTTGGTAAAGAGGTGGAAGGAAAATATAAAATGAAATTTGCAGATTATAAAAAAATTTTAACAAATAAGACCTTCATATTAATTGTTGCACAAGGTGTGGCAGGTTCTATTCCCTGGCAAGGAATTCTTTTTATGGTTACCTGGTTTGAATACATTGGATTTGACCCGTTAACTGCGGGTTTAATTTTTATAATGATTGCAATTGGAGCAGCATTTGGAAATTTTATGGGCGGTTTAATAGGCGATTGGGCGGCTAAAAAGAGTCCTAAACGGGGGAGAATAATTATAGCTCAGATTTCCGTCTTTTTAGGCATTCCAATGACTTTAGTTATCTTCTATTTAATTCCAATGAATACCAGTTCTATGGTAGAATATATTATAGTCGGCGGTATAACGGGTCTTCTTATCTCATGGTGTGGTCCGGGGTGTAATAGCCCAATTTTTAGTGAGATATTTGAGCCAGAAATTCGTAGTAGTGTATTTTCTGTTGATCGAATGTTTGAAGGGTCATCTGCATCACTGGGAACGATATTTGTTGGAATTGCTGCAACTTTTTTTGGCTTTATAACACCACCAATAGGTACTGAAATTAGTAGTCTACCACCGGCAATAAGATATACTAATATGATGGCTTTAGCAAATGGAATGTTTTTTGTGGCTCTAATACCTTGGATTTTATGTCTGGTACTATATACATTTGTCTATTTTACTTATCCAAAAGATTATGAAAAAATGCGCCAAATATTAAAAGCAAGAGCTCAAGAATAATCCAGTATTTGAATCAATTTTTCTATATATTCTATTTTCATCTTATAATTTTTGTTATGTATCTTCTTTTCTTAAAAAATGAAAAATATAAATTAAAAATGATTTCTTTATAACAAATTTAATTAGAACAAATCTTTTAACGAGCTCAATATTATTATGATTTCTCTTAAAAAATAAAATAAATTATTTTGAAATTTTACAGATTTTATGATTATCCTCGCCCATAAAAATTTAGATGTCCTATTGATTTTTTTTAATCAGCATAATTAAAAATAATAATTTTCTTTTTTTGAAAATGTTAACTTACTTTAGTTGTATCAATTAAATATCAAATTTACTTATTTCTCTTAGCATATATTCAGTAATTTTATCGCCTTGTTCGTCTAATAATCTTTCCATTCCTTCGTCTGAAAATGTTGACATATCATAACCTATAGAGACCTTTGAAACTAAGTTTCTTTTTAATTTTTTATCATAATTTTTTAAGAAATCATCTGAAATATCTCCCTGATCAAGTGCATTAATCGCGACGTCCGCGCATAAGACTGAACTAATCATACCATTAATTATTCCGTGTAATCCTGAAGCATCTCCGACTAGCATCAGACCTGACCTTGAAACTTTTTTAAGCGGGACATTAAGAGGGACTCCATATGAACCGCCCATTTTTCGGATAACTTTAGCATTTTTTAATCGTTCCTTTAATATTGGGTGTTTTTGTTTTACATTTTCATAATCTCTATGTTTTCCAAAGCCAATGTAGGCGTTGTCTGCAGCTAGTGGTGAAACAAAAGCCATTTTAAATATTTGATCAAAAATCGAGCCAAAAAAAATCTCAATTACTCCAGGTGTCATATCCTTTATATTAATGAATTCATATTGCAACCCTGGATAATATACTTTGGGTTTTTTATTCAATTTAGGTAAATCTGATTTAAAAGCTACGCCTAAAGGTATTGATCTAGACCCATCTGCTCCAATTACCAGTTTTGAATATATATTTTCTATTTTACCTTTAATCTGAACTTTTATGCCCGTGATAATTTCCTCAGACTTGATTAAATCTACAAATTTAGTCCCAACACGGATATCCGACCCAGCTCGAACTGCCTCCTTTGCAAGAAATTTATCAAAACCAGCTCTATCTACAAACCAGCCACCAAATCCAAAATCCTTAATTTCACAAATTACTTTACCTGATGGACTCCAAATTCGCCAACTGGATACTTTTTGTAAGATTAAATTCTCTGGAATCGTTTTTATTAGTCGTTCAGTAAAGGGACTACCAGATAACCATCCAGAACAATGTTGCGGTAGTCCAATATCTATATGCTCTTCAATCAATAAGGTCTTCAGCCCTTTTTCCGCACAAGTTTTGGCGACTGTCGACCCAGATGGCCCAGCACCTACAACAACCACGTCATATTCTTTCATAGACATTGCACCTTGGACTTAAATATAACATATTAAAGGGATAGTAGAATTAATTTATTTGTAAAGTTTTAAAAAAACTTTGTATTTTTAAATTAAAAATGGTACTAAATATCAAATTCAGAAGGAAATTTTATGATATTTAAACTCAGTGAAGGCGTAGAAGATTACATACAATCTGAAGTGAACGATTTATTGGAATTAGAGGAAGACTGTAATATTAATGACGTTGGTATTATAATTTTTTTAAGAAAAGCTGGCTGCAGCGTAATGACTAAAGGCGGATGGAAAGAAGTAGCATGTACAGTTGAATTTTATAAAAACTATAATAAAAAATATAAACTTATGCCATTAAAAGGGCAGTTAATACACGGTCTCCCCATTTATATAGAGCAAGAAGCTTTAAAATTATTAAATAATAGAGAAATAATTGAACTTGAAATTTATGGGTCATTGATTAAAGAGCTTAAAATAAAAGATGCACCAGTAGTTGATTTAGGCCCATGTGTTGTAGAAGAAAACACAAACGATGATTAAATAATGTAATTAAGATTTCAATATACGAAAAGGGGCTATAGATAATCAATTCTAATTATCCAGATACAATTAATGTTATGTTTTCATTTTTAATTATCTTATTAAGCAAATTTGTTTATTTTTTTTATAAAATCAATCTTAAACTTGTATCTGAATTTATTTTTACTCAAAATTTTTAATGAATAAATTAAATTGAAAAAGAATATAAATGATTTTTTAAAACAACGCAAAATTTTTAATATTATTAAGTTAAAGTTTTTTAAATTTAACTAAAATATTAGTATAAAATTGGTAATTCAATTTAATAGGCTGATTTTAAATGACAAATGAGGAAGATTTAATTAATGCTATGGCTGATTTAGAAGAAGAAAAGGTTTTAGACTTAACTAATCAACTATTAAAAGATGGCAAAAAACCTGTTGAGATTTTTAATATCATTAGAAAAGGTATGACAATTGTAGGAGATAAATTTGCCTCAAAAGAATACTTTTTAGCAGATTTAATTTATAGTGCAGAAATTTTCGAGGAAATTAATAAAATCTTAATGCCATTAATTAAAAAAAGTGGTGATTCCAAGCAATTGGGAAAAGTAGTGATGGGAACAGTTAAAAATGATATCCACGATATAGGTAAAAATATTGTTATCGGTCTATTAAGAGCAGAAGGTATCGACGTTATAGACCTTGGGGTCGACAAACCTATTGAATCATTTATAGAAGCAATCAAAAAAGAAAAACCAAAAGCCGTAGGCTTATCCGGACTTTTAACTTTAGCTATTGATTCTATGAAAAAAACTATCGAAGCAATTAAATCTCTTGACCCAAATATCCCCGTTATTGTCGGTGGTGGACCAGTTGATGCTGATACATGTAAATATGTAAATGCTAATGATTGGGCTCCAGATGCGGTCGAGGCTGTAAAAGTATTTAAAAAATATTTAGATTAATTGTTTTCTTTTAATTATATTTTAATGAATTTTCTGAGTTCAATTTATCTTAAGGAGATTTCAAATCAAATTTTTTTCTCTAGTTTTTAAAATTATAAGGTGAATTTAAATATAAATTTCAAAATTGTTTAATATATTGTATTATAATTAATTAAAACATTTTAGTATCTTCTGACATAATGTTTATTAATTTTGTCGCGGGATTTCTAAATTATTTGTGAAAATATTATTTAAATAATGTTTATTCTATATTATTAAATAATGTATGTTCTATATGTTAAATATGTGTGTTCTATATAGTGTGTTCTATATATTAAATAAATAAATTTATGATATTATAAGTACATTAAAAAAAGGCAGATAGCAATGAAAGAAGAGATTAAAGAAAATGTAAACGAGAGTAATTCGATAATCATTGAATTTTCTGAGGAGGAATGCAAGAAAATACATGAAATTATAATTAATATTAAGGAATTGGATAAAATTCCATTTAAAAAACATAAATGGGAAAAAGAAATAGAAAAAATAAGTGAATGGCAAATAGAAAGTTTTAATTATAACAGATTTATTCCAAATAAAAAACCTGAATGATTTTATTATTTTTTATTCAATAATTATTTTAAAATAATTTTATTTAATTTAATAGAAATTTTATAAATTTTTAATAAATATTGTTAAAATTAAAAACTCTAGGATAAAATCTACAAATCTAGGATAGTATTATTAATGGAATATCAATATTATTCAACAGATTCAATAGGCAAATCATTTTTTAAGGATTACATTTCTGATGAAGGATTAAACATTAATAATATGACAATTACTACCATAATTGATTATTTAAAATCGAGAAATCTATCAAATATATTAATATTAAATCATAAAGATGAAAATTATACTCAAGAATATAGTAAAATATATAAAAATTATTTCATATCATATCCTATCCCCTCAAAATGTAAATTAATCCTTTTTTTTGATGATAACAATAAATTTTTATCATATATATCATTTAGACCTAAAGATCCGCTAATTCATTATTCAATAGCTTCAAGCTTTTTTACGATATTACAGGAGAATATAAATTACTCATATAAAAAATACGTGATAACTTGCGGAAAAATAAATCCATTAGAATACTTGAGATCTAATATCTCGAAAATCGATAATATAATAAAAAAAGAAAAAATTGACAAAAATCAATTAGAAAAAGTATATAATGGTTTTTATTTTTATCAACCAAGTTGGGAAATGGATAGTTGCTTAATAGGTGCGTTAAAAATTTTATTAGACAATTTTTCTTCAAGATTCCTAACTGAGAAAATTAATGAAACGATGATTGAACTAACAGAAAAAATAATTGAACAACCTGGAAATAACATAATGACATTACCGCCCTCTGGATTTTTTACTCAGAATATATTAAATATTTTAAAAGGTTATAATTTAAATTACAATTATTTTGCCAAATCAAATGAAAAAAATGAAGATAAAAAAATTATAAATTTTATTTATTATTATATCGAGTCTCAAATTCCTGTTT
>SUPR01000089.1 GCA_005191425.1 Candidatus Helarchaeota ASGARD archaeon Hel_GB_B | reverse complement strand
ATATAAAATTTGTTGGTATAATCGTAATTTTTCCGGACAAATTAAGTTAATAATTGATAAATGGAAACCTATTAAAAATCAGGCGATTATAATGGGAAAACACAGACACCCTGCTATGACCAAAAAGACTAAGAAAAAAAGAATGAAAAGAGTAAAAAGGAAATTAAAAAGAAAGAAAAAATGATCTTTAATTTATGACTTGTTATATTTAATTAAAAAATTTTTTTCTTTTTTTTGTTCCTTTTTTGTTTATAATAGAAATTAAAAGAATATAATGAATGTGGAGTGAAATAAATTCGTTTTAATTTACTTTCAACATAAACTATTATCAATCGTTAAAAGGTTATCAAATAATGTATATTTTAATAATTTTTAAATTGCATTAAAATCGTGAAAAAAAAAAGAATTTTTTTGTGTATAGAAGCGATCTTTTCAAATATAAAGTCATTTAAAGCGCCTTAATACGTATAATATTAATATTGAGAGAATTATTGAAATAACAATGAAAAAGGCACCTCCCTCAAGATTAAAACCAGTGGTAGTATCTATATAGAACAATGTTACCATCTGAGCAATTAGGCCAATAATAAATACGATTTGAAGGTTTCTTAAAAAGCTATTTTCTTCTGCATTAACTTTCATTGTAATTATATTTCTCTGTCTGTCAATTGCATCCTTCATTTTGTCAATAATTAGTTCTAGGCTATTCAAAAACAGGTCTCCATGTAATACGTGTATCATCTGTTTCATCAACTTAGTTTTAAAAACGCTTGTAAAAATCAATCTTGGTGTCCTTGTAATTTGTAAGTTTCTATTAATTTCAAGGACTATCTCATTTAACATTTGCTCAGTTTCTTCTAGTTTGTTAATAAGTTCTTTAGTTTTTAATTTATCTTGAGAATATTTATATAATAATTCCTGAATTTCGAGAGACTTAAAATTAATATCTTGTAAATGGTTTAATATCAAATATCTCTGGACATTACCTATTTCTGCAGCAAAAATTACATCAACAATAGTATTTTTAATAGATTTTGGGTCTAAGAAATCTTTACTGGGTATAATACAATTACCTGGATGTGTTAGATAGACGCAATTACCTGAATATGGACTTAAATTAAAAATGTCTTCTATAATGGTGACGTAATTTTCTGGATTTAAAACATTCCACTTATCGGAACGAGTACACATCCCTAACGCATATTTAAAATGTTTGCCATTAATATCAAATTCATTTATCGGAACTTTTGGTTTAGATTCCCACCAGACCCAATTGTGGTGCCATGGTTTGGGTTTCTCACCTAAAATTTTCTTTTTCCTATTAATTTTAGATTGTAAATAATTAATAATATCATCTGCTAAGTCGTCAAGTTCTTGTGCCATATCTTTACCATTTGATAAAATTATATTTGTTGGTATTGAAGCTGTAATGAGTTGATTTACTGAATTGAAATTTTCAAAATCCAATTTAGATTGTAATAATAATACCCCTTCAGGAAATATATGACAATCAATTTGTATTTTTCCATAAATTTCTGATTCGTGGTCTCGACATTTAAATTCTAGGACTTCTAATTCAAAACAATGAGGGACAAAAAACTTTCCTGTAGTGGCTATCCATTTTAAAGGGATTTTTTCACCTTTATTATTTACAAAAAAATATTTGTCGTAGAGTTTATATTTGCTTTTTTGGAGAACTTTAAGCATTTCATCATTAGAATAGCTTAAATAAGTTTCATATAATCTCCAAAATAAAAGAGTTGTTTTAAACAAAATTTCATTTTCCATAATTCTTCCCAATTTTTTGTCATTTATGTTAATAACGGTTTTTTAGGTTTTTTTTAAATTTTTATTCATTTAAATTTATTTCAACAAAATATCCTCTATCATCTTGACCACAAACTTTCATTCCAAATTTTGCATGTAAATTTGCTGAATGTTTATTTGTAAAGATATAATGAGACCTTATTCGTAGATAATTTTCCTTTTTAACCTGGTCAAAAAGAGCTTCAAATAGTTTAGAACCAACTCCTTTACCTCTGTAATCTTTTAAAACACCTACCTGGTAAATCCAGAATTCACCTTTTATGGCGGTGTTTGGAAACCCTACTATATATCCAATCAATTTATTATCTGTTTCACAAACGAAAAAAGTATTTGAAAAACAACGAGCAAGAAATTCATAAGTACCTTCTACACTGGCCCTTAATAATGGTGCGCAATTTTCTGCAATGTGCGTAATAACCGGGGCATCTTTTACTTTTACATGTTTAATATTCATTTTAGCAACACTATTTTGATAAATATTCTCTATAATAGTTCAGATTAATTTTAGTTTTAATTTTTAAATTTTATAAAAAGATTCAATTTATATACCTATATGATGATAAATTACTATCTATAAATTATAACTAATTCAAATGGGTTGATCGATGGAAAAAAAGAAGAAAACTGCGGTTTACACTTTTTTGAAGATGTTAAGAATTGGTAATTATCAAGATATTTGTTCCTTTATTACTAAATATTTAGATGGCGAGTATAATGATTACAAATTCTTAAATGATGAAATAATTGCCAGGACACTAAACATTTCTAAAGTAAAAGCAAGCTCTATTTTAAGAAAATTAAAAAAATTTCATCTCATAAAAGGTTCTCCTAATAAAAATCTATATTATCTTATTGACCAGAATGAATTTGAGAATATTTTTATAAATTCAATTGAGACACACATGAAATCAGCTGCTAATACAATAAAATCAATAATCGGAAAAAATATATACCCAAATTTTTATATTAAACTCAATCCACTTGATGGTTTGGCATTTTTCAATAATAAACTTAAATTTCTTAATTTAAATACAAATGTTTACCAAGAATCACCAGTATCAGCTTTAACAACTCCAATTGAATGGTCTAAATTACCCAATTTTGAAAAAAAGGCTTATAATTCAATTATGTTCAAAATTAACTATAAAAATAGATATAAAAGATTTCAAATAATAAAATCTAGACTGGAAAAAATTCATAACTCTAATTCTGAAGGAAAATTTTTCTATGTTTTATTTCTAAAGCGTGATTATCAAAGAATGATCGATACCTTAATCTCAAAAGGCTATACAAAGCAAACCCTGTCCCATATTTTAATTGCTTATTTAGAACGATTTAAAAATATTATCATAGAATTTAAAGATTATTTCTTAGAAAATGAATTAATGGTCTTATTAGATTTCGATAGTACTTGTTTTAATGGCCCTATTTCTATTTTACCGCCCTATGTATTTCGTATGTATTATAGTAGCACCTCTGAAAGCGACCTTATGGAATTACATATTACATCTGGTAATAGTTATTGTGATAATATGGTCAGGATTTTTAATAAATTTTTTAATAACCTACTTATTAAATATTCTATTTATGATAATTTGTCCGAAATAATTGTTAAAAAAGATTTAGGAGAGAAATTGTACAATCACTGTTTAAGAACTATTTCAAATAAAATTTCGGAAATTGAAGAACAATAAACAGATTAGAAACAATTATTGTATAGAAATAATTTTGGAAGTACATTATGAATGGACCCCGAGAAAATTCAAAAGCTTAATATTATTATGGATCTTTTAAAAGCAAAAAAGGATTCTATTCAATATTATGATGAGGTATCTCGTTTTATTTTTGAGGTTTTAAATGGTAATTTTGATAATTATAACATTATAGATAACCGTATATTATCTAAAGTTTTAAACATAACAAAAATGAAAGCTTCAAAAGTATTAAGAATCCTATATCTAAATGGGTTAATTAATAAAAATGTTGAGAAAAATAGCTATAATTTAATTTCTCCTCATAAGTTTAAAACTATTTTCTTTGATTGGGTACTCTTAAAATCCAGCGAATTTACCAATAATTTATCTAATTTATTTCAGGAAAAAATTTATCCAAGTAGTTTCAGAAATTTGGACTTAGGTCAAGCTTTAGAGCTTATTAATAGTAGGATTAAAAATCTTGATTTAAACATAAGTATTTATCAAGAATCAATGACAAGCGAGTTTACATCGTTAACAAAATTTAACGAAATTCCAAAGATAAAAAGAGAATTGCTCAATAAATATATATCCCAATCTGTTTATGAAAATTTCTATGAGAGACATTGTAATTTAAGGTCCAGACTCGAAAAAATTGTCGATGAAAATAAGGACGGTAAACTTTATTCCATAAATTGTCTTAAAAATTTGTTTGGATTTATTATTTTGAAGCAATTGACTGAGTTAATACCTAAAAGAACTGTTAAAGAAATTGGAAATGAAATTTTAAATATAATCTTAGATGGAATAGAATCATTTAAAGAGTTCATCTTAAAAAACAAATACCTCTTTATAATTGATTTTAATAAAGAACAATTTTTTGGCCCTTCTTGGATGGCTGGCGCTGAGAATATTTTGTTTTTCAAAAATAATGCTCATAATCCGTTTAAATTAACCCCAATCTATAATTATAGTATTAATTTCACGGACAAATTGAAGAGTATTTTTTGTGAAATATTCAATTCTTTATTGATACCTATAAAAAAAGAAATAACTCCAATTGCAGATAGCCTTTTTAGACATGATTTAGGAAAATATTTATATGAGCATTCATTAAAAGTTATCAATAAAAAACTACAAGAAATAGAAGAATTATAAAGTTTTTTTAAGTGATAAATCGGAATGCAAAATTTCTTTTTCTTAAAAGCAGATAAACCTATGTGGCCTGCTTCAGCTAATGTGTTTGTAATTAAAGACAGTGAAGGCTTAATCTTAATTGATGTTGGGTGCGGTCTTAAAAAATTTATTCGTAAATTGTATCAACAATTTAAAATAAATAATTTAGACATAAAAGATATTCATTCAATAGTAATTTCACATGCGCACCCTGACCATATGGGTGGAATTTCGTGGATATTTAAGGATTTGAAGAGATTTAATATTGAATTTTCAGATATAAAAATATATATCAATAAAATAGAAAAAAAAATCGCTCAAAATATTAACTTATTAAATTTATATTTTGATGTCCCATTAATATCCAAATACTACAATTCAGATTCAGAGCATAATTTAAAGAAAATTTCTGATATAAACGATAATTTCAAAATTCTATGTGCGATGTCTCAATTACCGGAAGATTGCAATATCCAGACTTTTGACGATGATGATATACTAAATTTTGGCGATTATAAATTTAAAATATTGACTACTCCTGGACATGCTCCCGGTCACACTTCTTTTTTTGAACTTGATAGACATTTTCTCCTTTCTGGTGATTTAATTGGTGAAAAAGGGACTGCATGGTACAGTCCCAGCTCGGGTGGAGCTATTGGTTATCTTGACAGTCTAAAAAAAATTGAAAAATTAAGTGTAAGTAGTGTCTATCCTGCCCATGGAAATAAATTTTACAACATCAAAGAGCGTATCACTCAAATTCGTAATAAAATATTATTAAAAGACCAGAAAATCATGGAAAAACTCGAGAAATCTCCACAAAAATTAATTGATTTGGTCAAATTATTTTATAATGATTCTCTCATCCAGATCTTTCCAGGAGTTGCAATTATTGAAAGTCATTTAATAAAATTAGAAAAAGAAGGTAAAATTCTAAGAAATGGGGAAAAAGTGTATAAAATTTAGATGCTCCTCAAAATTTAATTTATAATTGATAATTCACACCTGGTTTAAGCCCTGAAATCCTGAATATTTTGTCTTTATCAATTAATTTTTTAAAAAATTTAATATCGTAATTTGAATAAAAAATTGGCTCCAAAAAATCCTCGGGATCTTGAAGTTTTCTTGTTAATCTTTTTTGAAATTTAAAATTGTTTTTGATAATATTTGCAAGTTGTGTATGATTATAAATTCGGTAATAAAAAGTGATCCCGACATTATTTGGTCGCGTTTCTTTAAAGAATTTTATCATTTTAATTATTGATTCTTTTGGTTCACCTGGATAACCACATAATAAATCAATATCTAATTGTATGTTATATTTTTTACAATAATTTATAATGTTTTCAAGATCTTGATAAGAATAATTATTTAATTTATGAAATTTTTCATAGCTATCAACTGATAATGTTATTAGATAGGCATTTGAATCATGTAATAAACGAAATAAATGTTCATTATAAGGTGATGGTTTCATATACAATGTCCATTTCAATTTTAACCTTGCTTCTATTAATTTCTCACAAAATTTTATAGAATAAGCCAAATCGTCATTAAATTCAGAATCACATAGATGAAAATGGTCAAAACCATTCGTTATTAAAAACTTTAATTCTTCAATTATATTGGGTATTTTTTTAAAATGGAGTGGGTTCTTTGCTTCTATACAATATGGGCACAAACCGGAACATCCTTTATGAGTTTCAAACCCTACTATACCCCCATCTGAAATGTATTTTTTATAATCGACATCTTTTCCACGATAATGTATTAAATCATAATCCGGGTTAAATTGCCAGCCATTTAATATATTTTTTTCTAGTTTATTTTTTTTCCATTTGTCTAAAAAATCTGTAAAAGCTTTTTCTCCTGGACCTACAATTCCATAATCAGCTCTTAAATAACTTAAAATTTCCTCGGGCATAGCAGTAAATCCAGCTCCCCCTAATATAACTGGAATACCGTAATTTTTTATTATTTCTACAATTTTTTTAATTCTGGGTAAATAAAACTTATTTCTATAATATGAGCTCAAATCTATATTCCTGATTGTAATCCCTGCGATATCATAGGTATTTTCTTGTAAAATATTCTGCAATTTTTTCAGTGGACGAGTTTCAAAACATAAATCAAGAATTTTCACAGAATAGCCGTCTTTCATGAGATAGGTTTTTAAATATTCTAAGCCAATTGGAATTACAGGTGGGTGTTTCATATCATTTGGGTTTATTAACAATATATTTAGCAAATTTCATCATTTCTCATATTTTATTTCGTAATATCAATGAAGAATTTTATAAATACAATTTAAATTTTATTTTCTTACAATTTTATTATCTTACCTTCTTTTGCAGATCTATAAGCTGCATCGATTACCTCATGTGCTTTTAATGCCGATTCAAAGCCTGTTTTTGATTTTTTCATTTCATAAACTGCTCGAATAAATTCAAGGTCTTCATAATAATACGGAAACAACAGATAATTTGGATTAATCCCTTTTTTCTCACAAATTTGTTTTTGGACTTTATTTGGGTCTAACTTTTTTGTTTTTCTATTGATCCGGGTTATAATTTTAATTATTTCTGATATTTCAATTTTTATCCATCCTTTTTCAAAAAATATTTCGATAAGTCGTTCATCTCGTCTCGGAATATTATGCCAGCAGCTTGTTAAAGTACCTATTACATTATTTTCTAATTCATAGCTTAATATTCCCAAATCTTCTACGTTATATTTTGAAAAATATCTTGTATTACAATAAACAGACTTAAATTTACCACCAATTGCCATTAAAATATCTATATCATGGATTGAATGTTCAATTAAAGTACCTCCACCTGAAACATTTTTATCAGACCTCCAAAAACTTCCATATTTACCTCCAATAGGGAATGTCTGATCATTTCTGAACATTATTGTCATCATTTTGCCCAATTCTTCATTATTTAATAATTCATCTTTAAGAAACTCAAAAATAGGCGAATATCGTATCACAAAACCTACTTGTGAAATAGGACTTGAATGTTTAGCAGCATTACACATTTCTTTTACATCATTCAAGTTTGTTGCTAACGGTTTCTCACAAAAAATATTTTTACCTTCTTTTAGTAATTTCAATACATATTCTTTGTGAAACTTTGTCGGAGTACAAATATACACCGTATTAATAGTTTTGTCCTTAATAACATCCATTGGGTCATTGCATATTTTTTCAATATTATTTTTTATACAAAACTTCTCTAATCTATCTTTGTCTACATCTGTTGCTGCAATTACTTCAATTGGAAATATTTCATCTTCTATTAGGGACATTAAACTTCGCATATGAACATTTGCAATCAACCCAGTCCCTATAAAACCAATTTTAATCTTTTTCATATTAACGCCTTACAATCTTATAATTCTAATAATAATTATATAATCTTTACATCTATTATTTGATATCATTTATTTATCTATTTTAAAGAAATCGTATGTATATTTTTAATTATTTCATTTTCCAAAAAAAGTATTATTTTTTAATAAATTAGTTGAATAATTTCAATTCAGAAGGGATCAGTGATATTAAGTTAAAAAATAAAGCGAAACATCTTCATATTTTATAGAATAAATGTTAATAATTTTTTAATAAAAAAATAAAAGAAAAAAGAGGTGTTTTGTCTATTCAGTTCTTTTAATACCTATTAAAATAAAGATAGGTGCTAAAATCCAAATTATGTGGCCTATAGGACCTGTGATAAAAGCAGAGCCCTCCAAATTAACGAGCCCAATAATCACAAAGAACAGCACACCAATGGCAATGATAATTACGCCTAAAATAAAAAATAAAATCCTTCGTTTTTCGTTTTTATCCGAGATTTTTCGATAAATTACAAATAACTCATAGACACCAATAAAATAAACTATTATTTGAGCTAATATCATAATTGCAGATGGAATATTAAATTGTGTATGGACTGTTACTGGATTTAAATTTATCTCTTTAATTATTTGGTCAAATATAATGGTCGGTATTACTAAAAGAAAATATCCTCCTAACATTATAAGCAAAGTCCTCTTCTCTTTAGCTCGAGCTTCTCCAAACCTAATTATTATACTTGCATATAAAAACCCAAACGCTAAAACACCACCTGCAGCGACAGCAATATCTCTGAGAATATTTGCAATCATAGGTATCGTCGCCAAGCCTGAATTCACGCTTATATATCCAAAACTAAATAGCTCGATATGTCCAATAGGAAATAATATCGCATCTAAAAGTATATATACAACCCAGCCACTAAGAGCAATAAAATATGTTCTATTTAAAATATAGCCTCTCTTTTTCCGGTATATCGTAATTGCACAAAATAAATAAACAAAAACTTCAATCACTTTAAATATTATCATATATAGATCTTGGTTTAAATCTGCCATTCTAATCTCATCCTTAATCTTAAATTTCTGATTAAATTATGCATATAATTTTATCTTAAAATATTTCTTTTAGCCTAATATTTAGTTCCTTAAATTAAAGTTTGTCTTATTCCTTTAATATTTTTTTATTAATTTTTTAGGACCAAATTTTTATAAATACTTTTTTAAAATAAAACTGATTTCTGAAAAGAAAAGATGTTTTTATATTATTTTTACTTAAATAAATAACCGTTAGATGAGAGAGCTGTTATAAATAAAATTCTAATTCTATGAAAAAAATAAAAAATGAAGTTAAATATTTTAATAATATCGCTCTTTAGTCCCTAATAGCCAGAAAATACCTAATACACTACCTATTACGCAAACTATTTGTATAAAGAATAATAATGAAATCCAAGTGTTGGTAGTAATTGCAGTTATCATCCCTGTAATTGATGTTATAGCAATGAATACTAATACCAATAAGCCCATTCCCCATGCCCACTCTTGTTCCGCATTCAAGCCAATACCAGAAATTAGGGCTCCGGCTCCAATTATAATCTGATATGTCCCACCGAGTGTAGATAATATGGTCAACACATCAGAAATCCCTGGATAAGCAGTTATCCCAGTTATCCACCCTGGTAAAAATGCACCGAACCATTGAGTGATTGCTTGAAACACATAAATACCACCAAGAATTATTAAAAAGGCATTTAAAAGCTCATTACTATCGGGAATATCATTTATATCCTTAAAATGATATCTACAATATGCATTATATTCACAAGTATTCGATTTCTTTTTTTTCTCGGTCATTTTAATCCCATTAATGTTATTTTTTTATTTCAACCTATCTTTATTTTTACAAAGAATTTTATATAAGATATAGATATATTAATTTAATTTTTGTACTTTAACTATTTATTCTTTAATATTCTTTTTGAAAAATAAAAATAAATCCACGCAAATTGGTGTTTTTATTTGAAAATTTTGTTTATTAGTGCTCATCCAGATGATTTAGAATTATGTATTGGAGAATTTATATATCGGTTAAATAAAATCCATGATATTTTGATAGTAAGTGCTACACGTGGAGAATGGGGGACTGTTAATAATAAGTTAAAAGGTAAATGGTTAGCAAAAATACGTGAAAATGAGTTAAAGGATGCTGCATCTGTCCATGGCGTAGAATCTAAAAAAGTGAAATTTTTCAATTATGTGGACGGTGGTATTAAATTTCAAAATCAGATTATCAACGAACTAAATACATTTATCATAGAAAATAAATTTGACGCAATTTTTGCCCCTGAATATTATTATACCTATTATTTTCATCCAGATCATATGAATTTGGGGAAAATTTTTCTTTATAATATTTTTAAGTTAAATAAACACTCTAGGCCAAGGTTATTTTTTTACCATTCAATTTATAATAATCGGTTTATAAGAGTAAATATGCGACGGACTCAAAAGGCAATTATGAAACACAAAACTCAAATTTTAATAATCGGATTTTTCATAGCACTCCGTCCCATAATCGACCTGCTCAATGGAATACGGTCAAAAAAACTCCTATTTGCTGAAGCTGTCCGTGAAGTTGATTTTGAAAACGAATTGCAATTAAAATTACCGTTCATATATAAAATTATTTTTAATGCATTAAAAATTGGTAAGATTTTTGAGAGACCTTGGGCGGCTGAAGAAGATCAATTATGACCCAAACCATCTTTTAAATCCCTATAATTTAATATGTTGTTTCTATATTTGAATAATAATACTCAATTTTCTGCACTAAACTAGTTTTCTTAAAAGGAAAAATGTTATTGCCTATTAATGGGCTCTTTTTGTAGTTTTAAAAATAGCCCAAAATAATTTTTTAATTAATTTTAGATTTATCATTAAATTAGAAGTGTTTAATCAAAATGTCTAGGGTATTGATAGATTAGTATAATTCTTTAAATTCTATTAATTCAATATTATTACTATCCTATTTACAAATAAATTCTATTAAGGTACTATGAGAAAGAGGTAAATATGATTTGTTAAAATATGAAACAGAAAAATACAAAATAGAAGAAATTGACGGCAAATTTATTGGTTATGAAAAAGAACACCATGTATTAAAAAACAATAACGAAGTTCTTATACAAGATTTAGGTAATGATTTTTATAAATCAGTTTTAGATGGTTTTAATAAGATTAAAGCCGATCATATAATTAATCCGGGAGATTATGTTGCTATAAAAATTAATCTTGGTGGTGGAATACACCATATCCCTTCAACGTATTCCGATCCAAAAATTTGTGAAGCTATTATTCTCGCAGTAAAGGAACTTGGTGGCATTCCTTTTGTTTGTGAAGCTAATATGCGAGCTCATAAAATGGACGATAAAATGCTAAAAATACGTGGATATTATGATATGTTACATAGAAATAAAACAAAATTTGTGAACCTCTCTTACGTAGGGATAATAGAGATGAAATGTATTGGTCTGGACGTAAAGTTGTTATTACCTAAGATTTTATTCCATGATAACGTAAAAATTATTAGTTTCGCACCCCCAAAACCGCACTGGGAATGCGGAATTAGCTGCTCCCAGAAAAATATGTATGGTGCAATTGCAGAGAGACGAAAAAGTATCTATCACCGAAAATTTGATCGGATTGATAAAACAGTAGCTGCAGCAGCAAGGTTAATGTCTCCTGATATCAATATTTTAGGGTGTCAAAATTTATGTGTTGGGACTGGACCTCACTTTGGAGAACCTGTCCCTTTCAATAAATTAATAATTTCAGAAGATATGGTCTATGGGGATAAATTATGCTCGGAAATATTTGGATATCCATATAAATTTGTTAAATATGCAATGATAAATACTAATAATGTTGATGTTTCCTATAAATTACACCCGGAATCTTCTGAAATGTCGCAGGAAATCTTGGATTTAATTAAAGAAAAATCGATTTATATGAAAGAAGTAAATTTCTGGAAACGATTTCTTCATTTTCAATATTTTGTGCCCCATGATTTTCAATACCATTTTTATCCGCCATTTGAATTTTTATTTACGGAAATAAATAAAAGATTTTTTAAAAATAGATGAATAAAATTTAGCCAAATAGTTTTAAATTGAAAATTGTAAAATATCCGGTTATTAGATAAGTATTAGGACAAAAAAAGATTTGAATAAATAACAAAACTTCAATAAATAGTTAAATTTTTTGCCTTTTAATCCTTCTTCTGGTAGCTGGATTTGTACTTTTAATTTGGTTTAATATAGTACCAAAAGAATCGTCCGGTCTTAAAAGTCTTTTAAGAAATATTCCAGTTCGACCGATTTTGTCTCTTCTTTCAAGAACTCTAATTCTTTCCAAGATCGTATCAATTTTTATTTTTAAATTTTTGGCTATTATGCTTGCATTATCTGTCGTTATCCTGAGCTCTTTATGCCCATTTTCTGTAGGATAAATATACAGTAATTGCTTATTAATTCCTGGAGTTCTAATAAATTTGTCTGAATTAATTTTATCAAATGACAATGATCCACCAAAATAATAGAATTCTTCTTCTCGTGGATATAACGGGATTAATGGGAATGAAATGTTTATATCATAATATACTAAAACACCTTTAATAGCTGACAAAGGAGTTGCTTGGACAATCCACTTTTGAAATGGATCTCCTAAAATATTTGTAATATGAAATTCGTTGATTGGCTTTAAGAACATTATATCTATGTCACTTTTTGGGTGGACATCGCCTCTTGCGATACTTCCATATATAATCGGGTCAAATCTACTTAGCAATTGCATATAATTAAATGATTTCTCTCTCAATTTGCGAAAAAGAGACCAATGCTCTTTACTATATATCTTTACATCGACATGATATTTATTTTTAACTTTTTCTCTCATATTTTACTCGGAAAATTTATTATGTCTTAAATTTATCAATTCAATTTTAATTAAATTCAAAAACTGAATATTATTATTAAAAAGTTTTCAATATTTAAAAAATTGGTGGATCAGATTTTCTAATTTTTGTTGAATGAACAAATTTTAATGAGTTTTATAAATATAGAAAATTAATTAAAAATAATGAGAATATATATAAAAGAATTAAATATTATATTGATTTATATAAAAAATAAGTTAAAATTTTCAATTTGAAATAAAAATTTAAAG
The DNA here is from genome assembly GCA_005191425.1 of Candidatus Helarchaeota ASGARD archaeon Hel_GB_B. Classification (GTDB taxonomy): domain Archaea; phylum Asgardarchaeota; class Lokiarchaeia; order Helarchaeales; family HEL-GB-B; genus HEL-GB-B. The sequence continues at coordinate 959 of SUPR01000089.1, read as the reverse complement.
AAGGTTTTATAAATGGCTATATCATCGAGAAAAAAGAATTGGATTGGCGGTATAATCATAGCTTTAATTGGTGTACTTATTGCGTGGTTTATTCTATACGGTTTTTTATTACAATTAAAAATTCTACGACAAATGTATTCTGATAAAGCACTAGTTGACTATTTATCGATACTATTTTTAAACGGTAATGTATTTCTAGCGTTCTTTATAACTTTTGGAATTGCAGCTTGTTCTTCAATTGGATTTACATTTTTGTTAGCTTCTTTTGATAAAGCGATGAAAAAGTCAGTAAAGAAGCACAAAAAGACGTTTATAATAATATTTCTCATCTATAGTGTTATATATGGTTTTGCTGGAATTTATTCACTGGCACCAATTTTATTTTATTTACCAAATACTAATGCAATGAGTTTTATTTCAGTATATTTAATTCCCACAGGTAGTCCATCAGCGGTCACACCATCAGTTTTAGAGGCATTGCAATTTTACTATATGTACGAAGTGTCCATCATTGGGATTATACTGATTAGTATCATTATCCCTCTCATTATTTCTATAATTTTAGATATTGGATATGCAAGACCACCAGCAGCTATAAGTAAGATATTTCTGGTGATTTCGATTTTCTTGTTTAATTGGACATTATGGCTACCTTTTTCGGAAATAAATGCAGCAAGTCCTACAGTATTTTGGTTGATATGGTATTCAATAATTGTATGTCTTTTTGGTACTTTTATTTTCGCTATTATTCAAAAAGTAAAAAAATACGGTAGTGACGAATTTGGGAGTAAAATTAATCGTTTTAAAGGGATTGGGGCTATTATTATAATTGCAATTATAATTTTTATACCCGTTATTAGTTTAAGTGCCTATTATGGTATCTTCTGGGACGCAAAATATCCCACATGGCAATATCCGTCCACCGAACAGCAAATTGAAAACGCTCAATGGGGTGCTGG
>SUPR01000088.1 GCA_005191425.1 Candidatus Helarchaeota ASGARD archaeon Hel_GB_B | reverse complement strand
AAACTATCAAAATCGGTACAATCAAGGTAAAATTTTATGGATAAGTTAATTTCTCAAATTAAGAGAAGAATAAATGAATTCGAAGATATTTATCTTAAAAAGAATTTAGCACGGAAAAATTCGCAGGGAATCCGTAGAATTCCAGAAGAAGATGATATTAGACCAAGATTTTTAAGAGATGCAGATAGAATACTACATTCAAACGCATATAGAAGGTATATTGATAAAACTCAAGTTTTTTATTTAATAAAAAACGATCATATAACCCATAGAGTAATGCATGTGCAATGGGTATCTAAAATTGCAAGATTTATTGGGCGAGTACTAGGTCTAAATAGTGATTTAATAGAAGCAATTGCATTAGGACATGATATAGGTCATTGCCCATTTGGACATACAGGAGAAACAATTTTAGATGAAATTAGTAAAAAATTTTATAACATTCATTTTAAACATAATGTCCAAAGTGTTAGGGAACTTGATAAATTAGAGAAACGTAAACATGACGAAACAAATGCAAATGGACTTAACTTAACATTAGAAGTCCTTGATGGAATCCTATGTCATAATGGTGAAATAAATGAAATATCTATCTCACCTAATAGGTCCAAGACATTTGAAATATTTGATAAAGAAATAACTGAAATTTTAAAAAGTAACAATTTTAGAATTCGTCCATTTACTTTAGAAGGATGTTTAGTACGTTTTGTCGATACTATTAGCTATATTGGGAGAGATATAGAAGATGCAATTATCCTTGGATTTATAAAACGCGATGAAATTCCTAATGAGATTAAAAATATTTTAGGGGATAATAATCGAGATATTATTAATAATTTAGTATTAGATTTAATAGAAAATAGCAAAGATATGGACTTTATTAGTTATTCTAAAGATATTGGAAATGCGCTAATAAAGTTAAAGAATTTCAATTACAAAAAAATATATGAAAATCCAAAAATTAAGACCGCTGTCGAAAAAAATAAATTAAAAAACATGTTTTATACTATTTTTGAATATTTTCTTAATGAATTGAATAAAAATAATAAAAATTCTGAAATTTTTAAAGACCATATAAATTATATCGGTCCTAAATATTTAAAAAATACTGACTACGAATTAATTGTGATAGATTTCATATCTGGAATGACCGATTCATATTTTATTGATTTGTATAAGAAAATAACATTACCTGAAATTAAAAGGCTACCATAAAATAAATATTTTGATGACTATAGTTTCTATTTTTTTTGCTATTATTCTATTATTCTTTTAGATGAATTCAATTTTTGAATTAATTTCAAAAAAAATTCTGAAAATTTTAAACTGAAAAAATAAAGTAATAATTATCATAAAGTTTATGAATTAATTTAATCTTTTTTAAGAAATAATTTATTAATAAATAGAAATCTTACAAGTGAATTAATTATGTATGAAAAATTTCTAAAATTTTTTATAAAGTTTTGTGGAATAATTGAGGTAGTAATTGGAATTTCATTGATTTTCATAACGCCAGTTTTTGAAATGTTAAATTTAAATACAATTCCACTTCCAAATCAATTAGCTGGAGTTGGTCTCGCTTTATTAGGATTCCTTTTATTCTATTCAGCCAGAGACCTTGATAAATATCAAATTATTTTGATAGCTTCTTTATTATTGAGATATATAATGCCAATATTTGAGATTTATGCTGCAATAACTATAAATTCATTAATGGTAATGCTAATAGGCGCTAGTATTTATGACCTTGTGAGTGCTAATTTAACATTATTTCTATTAAAATCGAATGGATATCTCTCTTTTAAATCTAATAATTGATTTTTTACTTTTTATCCATAAAAATTATTAACTAAAAACGATATTTTCAACTTTATGGAAGTTATTCTTGCAAGTAAAAGTCCTAGAAGGTCTCAACTTTTAAATCAAATAAATATATCTCATATAGTCCTTCCTCCTAACATTAATGAAAAATTAGATGAAAATCTTTCTCCTGAAGAATTCGTTAGAAAAATTGCATTAATAAAAGCGAGAACTATTTCAAAAAGGAAGAAAGGTATTATTATTGGAGCAGACACAATTGTATATTCTGATAAAATATTTGGTAAACCATTGAATAAAGAAGATGCAAGAAAAATATTATTAAAATTATCTGATAGAATTCATTATGTCTATACAGGATTAGCTATTATAAAAAATATTAATCAATACCAGGAAATATCTGGATTTGAAAAAACTGCAATTAAAATGAGAAAAATTTCAAATGAAGAGATTGAAAGGTACATATCGACCAATGAACCCTATGACGCCGCTGGAGCATATAAAATTCAAGGTTTAGCCAGTATATTTATTGAAAAAATTGATGGTTGTTATTTTAATGTAATGGGGTTTCCGATTTTTAAATTCTATACATTGTTGAATAACTTAAATATCGATATTTGGAAATTAATGGTAAAAAGTGATCAAAATGAAAATAGAAATTCTCCAATCTGAAATTCAAGAAAATGACATTGATGCTTATTTGATATACAATCCAATAAATGTTCAATATTTTACAGGCTTTATTACGCAATCCATAGCAAGATTAATTGTGCAATCGCAAGGAACTCCGCTTCTATTTGTCCCGGAATTAGAATATGAAGAAGCTAAGTTAGTTGCTAAAAATTGTCTCGTAAAAAAAATTCCAGCTCAAGAACTAGTAATTGAAGCAATTTCAAGGGTATTACATAAATTAAAATTGAAACGAATTGGAATAGAAGAAGATTATTTGACAAAAAAGGATTATGATGACCTAACTAAATATTCACATGAAATTGAATATCTAAATAAAGAATCAATGATAAAAAAATTAAGGAAAACTAAAACAGATGATGAACTAGAATTCTTAAAAGAAGCCGCAAAAATTGCAGATATTGGTATGGAAAAAGCAATTGAATCAATTAGAGATGGAATAAGCGAACTTGAAGTCGCTGCTCTCGCAGAATACGAAATGCGTAAGAATGGTTCTGAACCAATACCTTTTGATACAATAGTTGCATCAGGTATAAGATCTGCATTTCCTCACGCAACAACAACTAAGCATAAAATTAAAAAAGGCGATTTTGTTATTATCGACCTAGGCGCTCAATTTTCTGGCTATGTTTCAGACACAAGTCGAACAGTAATTGTTGGGACCCCCTCTGAAAAACAAAAAGAGATATACAACCTTGTCCTCCACGCTCAAGAAGAAGCTGAACGGCGTTGTAAATCCGGCTTAAAAGCAAATGAACTAGATAATATAGCTAGGTCTATAATTACAAGCGCAAATTACGGTAAATATTTTAACCACTCTTTAGGTCATGGAGTTGGGCTAGAAGTCCACGAAGACCCTATTATTTCCTTTAGAAATAATAATAAATTAGAAATAAATAATGTGATAACCATCGAACCCGGTATTTATCTTCCAGATTTTGGTGGAGTCAGAATTGAAGATACTTTAATTGTAAAAAAGGACAAATGTTTACTTTTGAATAAATCACCTAAATTAAAATATTAAATTAATTTTTGAATTTCTAATATTTCACTTATTTTCTAAAATGTTCTATAAAATTTCAAAAGATTTTCAATAATTCTTAATTATGACATTATTAACTATCCCCTTAGTGAATGAATATTTATGATGAATCAATAAGAATCTAAATACCAAAAAATAAATGCAATTTAAATTGGTGTAATTTAGATGAATTTTTGTTTGACTTGTATCATTTGCAGTATTTTAGGCTTTATTTTTCTTTTATTCGCTACTGGGTTAGAAATTAAAATATTAACGAAAATCAAAAATTTAAAAATTAAAAAATATTATTATATACTTACTGTATTGACCGCTTTTTTTTCGGTTGGATATTTGCTTAATGTTTTTTTAGTTTTGTGTGGTTATTATGAGATAAATCAGATTATTATTGGATTTGTATATTTTTTCGGGTCTATTTTTGCATTAATATCTATTTATCTTTTTAATAATTTTAATAGAGATTTAATTAAAAACAACTTCTTTTTAGAAAAGAAAATTGAAAACATCGCTTATGACCTAAATTCATCGACCAAAGATTTCAGGTATATAATTGAAAATGTAATTATAGGAATTGGAATTTTTCAGGATGAATATATTGTTTATGCAAACAAAACTTTTTTGAACCTAATTAAATATCCTATGCAAGAAATTAAGAAATATTCTATAATAAATTTGTTAGATAAATTAGATTACGAAAAGTCGAGTCAAATTAAAAAACAATTTGAATCATTTTTAGCAAAACAAACAAATAATTATAAAATTCCGAATTATAAAATTATTACGCATAAAAATCAAATTAAATGGGTCGATCTTTTCTTTAGAAAAATCAATTTCAATGGTTCTCCAGCTATTTTTATAGGAATGATTGATAGAACGGAAAAAAATAGAGTTTTAAATAAATTACTTGTTTCTGAAGAGAAGTATAGAAACCTTTTTGAAAAAATGACCAGCGGGGTAGCAATCTATGAAGTAAAGGACAATGGAAACAAATTTATTATAAAAGATTTCAATTCTATGGCTGAGAAAATAGAAAATATTAAAAGGGAAGATATTATTGGTAAAGATGTCACAAAGGTTTTTCCTGGAATAAAAGAATTTGGATTATTAGATGTATTTAAACGCGTTTGGAAAACTGGAAAATCTGAGAATTATCCAATTAATTTATATAAAGATAATAGAATGCGTGCCTCTTGGCGTGAGAATTTTGTATATAAATTAAGTACGGGTGAAATAGTAGCAGTATATAATGATATAACAGAAAAAAAAGAAGCTGAATCAAAACTTCAAAAATCTGAATTATATCTCCGGGATATCTTAGAAACTGCACCCGTTGCTATAATCGAAGTCGACCTAGTTAATAGTCAAATTTCATATATAAATCCAGAAATGTCAAAACTTACTGGATATTCTTTTGAAGAATTATATAAAATGGATTCGTTTATAAAATTAATTTATTCTGAAGATCGTAAGAAACTTTTTGAAACTGTTAGCGAAAAAGAAGGGAAAAATTCATCAGATAGATGTAGTGAACGAATAATTGAATTTAGACTCATTAATAAAGATGGAAATATAAAATGGGTCTATGGTAAAAAAATCGACAAATTTCAGAATGGTAAAAAAGTAAAGACAAGGGTCTGGCTACAAGATATTACCAGTGTAAAGATCATTCAACAACAATTAAAAGAATCTCGAGAGAAATATCGTTTAATAACCGAAAATGCTAATGATTTGATTGCGATTTATAACGAAAAATGGGAACATGAATTTATTAACAGTCAAGTATATTATAAATTAACTGGTTATACAAAAGATGAAATAATTGGTCAACCTCCTATTAAATTTATTCATCCAGATGATTATAATACTTTGAAAAAAGCTACTGATGAATTTAGAAAGACTGGTATATGGAAAACTCAATTAAGGTTCAGAAAAAAGTCAGGTGAATATCGGTGGCTTGAATCAAGTGGTAGAAAATTTATTGATTCTGACGGTAAAGAAAAATTGATTGTAATTTCAAGGGACATAACTGAAAGAATTGAGGCTGAACAAAAATTACATTTATATGAACAAAGTTTAAAAGAAAGTGAAGAAAAATTCAGGTCTATTTCGAATTCTGCTGCTGATGCAATAATTACAATTGACCATAATGGTTTAATTAATTTCTGGAATCCGGTAGCTGAACGAATTTTCGGATATTCAGCTGATGAAATCTATAGAAAAGATTTACATAAAATCCTTGCTCCTCCAAAAAGTTATAAAAAATTTAAGGAAATGTTTAAAAAATTTGTAGAGAGTGGCGAAGGCCGAGTTTTTGGCAAACCATTAGAATTAGTCGCAATTAAGAAGGATGGAAATTCTATTCCTATTGAATTATCTGTTTCAAAATTAAAAATTAAAGGAAAATGGGCAGCTATAGGTATTATTCGGGATATTACGGAACGTAAAATCGCAGAAAAAGAGCGGAACCAACTTTTAGAACAAATTCGCGCCCAAAATGAGGAATTGAAAAAAATAGACCAATTAAAAGATGAATTTTTTGCAGATGCAGCTCATGAATTCAGGACACCTCTTATAGCAATAAAAGGATTCTCTGAATTATTATTGAAATCAAAAAATATATCAAATGAAGAGAAAGAAGATATAAAAACTATTTATCGAAATGCAAAAAAATTAGAGAACCTTATTAATGAAATTCTCAATTATTATAAATTAAAAGCTAATGTTATAATTTTGAAAAACAATAGATTTAGGGTAAGTACAATCATTAATATCCTTAAAAAAGATTTTAAAGTAGAATTAGAAAAAAAGAACCTCCGTATTAAGGACATTTATCTCCCTGATATTGAAGTTGTTTTCGATCAAGAACAAATACTTCGGTTATTACGAAATTTAATATCCAATGCAATCAAATTCTCTTATGATAATAGCGAAATTGAAATTATATCTAAAATTGATGATGATAATTGGACTTGTTCTGTTATTGATCATGGAATCGGAATTAAGAAAAGTGATATTCCTAAATTATTTTCAAGATTTGGAAAATTGGAAGAAAGTAGAGCATTAAATAAAAAAGGTATGGGACTAGGACTTACTATTTGTTACAAAATCGTGGATTCATACAAAGGAAAAATATGGGTAGAATCCGACGGGATTGGAAAAGGGACTAAATTTATTTTCAGATTACCATTAAAGAAAGCACCGTTACTTATTGCAAGATAAATTTCTATTTTTTATAAATTTTATTGAATATAATTAAAAAAAAAGAAGATTATAAATAAAGTTAAGTATTTAAATTCATTAAAAATTGAACGAGAATTTTTCCTGTTTCTTCTAATGAATTAATATCTATTCTATCAATAGTATCCTGGACTGTATTTGCTATTGTTAAATTTTTAAAAATTTGAGTGGCGCTAATATTATGAAAAACAAAAGGTGCATGGTCGCTACTTGGATACGGGAGCCATTGAGGTATGATTTTAACATTTACTTGGTCTGCAGCTTCTTTCAATTTTTTAATTAATTCCGGACTATATTTCTTCTTAAGACCATGTCCACTGGCATATTTTAGTTTTCCTGAAGTCCCTAATGTGTCCAATGAAATCATCATAATTTTTTCTTTTTTAAATTGTTCTAAATTTAATTTTACATAATTTATTGACCCAAGTAGTCCCTCTTCTTCTACTCCAAAAAAGATTAAAGTTAGGTTAAAATTTAATTCAAAATCTTTCAAGATCCTAGCCAATTCAATTAGAATAGAAACACCGCTTCCATTATCTGATGCACCATGAGATTCATTTTTTAATTTCACATTAAGCCAACATAATAAAGACACTGATACCACACTAGATAAAATAAGTCCAATGATTATTCCGTAATTTATCATAGTTATTGAAGTGGAACCAATTAGAAAAATATCTAGAAAAATATAATATACACTAACAAACAATGTTCCAATTCCGGATATTAAATAAATTATTGTATAGAAAAGAAAATTGAAATTTATACTAATAGAATCATAATGCGCGCCTATAATGACATGTAAATCTGACTTTTTCTTAGGTCGTTTTTCAATAATAATATTAGAAGCCTCTGGGAGTTCATAGGTTTCTTCTGATGGTAGTTCTTCAAGAAACTTTTCTTTTAAATAATGATTTATTCTATTAAAAAAATTGAAAAGCAACAAAATAATTGTAATAATTGCACTTATAATGGAAATAAGTAGAAAAATGATTTTACTAATTGGGTCTGACCAATAAGCAATTAACGCCAGAAATGCCGTGAGAAAAAAGAATATTGTTATTCCTAATTTATAAAGCAATAATTCTCTTACATATGAATGAGTATATCTAAATTTATTTACTTCAATTTTATAGCCAAACTTTTCTAATTTTTCGGTAATAATTTCGAAGGCTTTTTTATTACCCACACTACCAGTTCTACGCGGAAAATCAATTTCTTTTAAAAATTCAAATGCTTTTTCGCCAGAAAATTTTGAAGACAACATAATTAGAAAATAATTTGTTTATTTTTATCCTTTTTGATAGATAATAAAAATAATATTAAATTCTATAAAAAAAAATTAATTTAATACAAAATAAAACCTATTATATAAATTTTTTAATTTAATTTATTGATTTTATAAACTTTTATGGTCTGATAAAAACTTTATATATTCATTATATTTAATTAGAGACCAGACCATTCGTTTAATTGAAGGAAATACTGGAATACCTTTTTGTCTACAGACCTCGATAAAATCAAGTGCAACGCGACCTACTTTTTCGGTCATTCTGAAAATTGGTGATATTTGAATTAATGGTTTAGTTAAATGTTTTTTTGTCCTTCCAAGTGTCCTAGCAGTGGACTTAACATAACCTTTTCCCATATTTTCTTCCATATTTGAGAGCCAATCTATTGGTTGAAAATTGATAATAACATCTACATTAGGGTCTTCAGATAACCATTTTATTGTTGATAAAAATATATTATCCATCAGTCCAACTGCTCCTAAATCTACTGGATTTTTAACTGACGTATTTACCGAGGGTAATAAGTCATTAAGTTTATTTTGAGTTTCCTGCGATAAAAAAGGAACCTGTAGTCCATTTCTAGTAATTGTATCTGTAATTTCAACAGAATTTCCTCCCCCAGGACATAAAACGCCAAGATTTGTAAGCGGTCTTAATGTTTTATTAGGTATAAAAATTGCCATTAAATGTATCATATCCCAAAATTGTTCTGAATCTTCTGTAAAAATTGCTCCAGCTTGTTTTATCATATTTTTCCAAATTGTTAAAGACCCACTTATTGCACCAGTATGTGATGCAGTTGCCTTATTTCCAGTTTCGGTCTGTCCTCCTTTCCAGATAATTACCGGCTTTTTTAATGTCGTTTCACTTAATTTTTTAAAAAATTTATTCCCATTAGCTGAACCTGTGGACTCTAAATAGAATGCTATTACATCTGTATCTGGGTCCTCTTCATAGTATTCTAATACATCTAAGCAATTTACATCTATCTGATTACCAAAAGATATTCCTTTTGAAAAGTAAAATCCTCTACCAGAAGATGCTCTAAGAAGATTAGACGCATGACCTCCACTCTGAGATGCAAATGCAACATTTCCAATTTTACTTGGTGGTGGATACCCAGTATCCCATCCTATTTTACTCTTCGGACAATATGGACCTAAACAATTTGGTCCAATTATACGAGTAGAGCTATTTCTTGCAATATTCAAAATTTCCCGTTCAAGTTTAATTGCATCTTCTGTTAAAAGTTCTGAAAAACCACTCGTAAAAACTACTAGAAATTTGTCTCCTCGTTCAACACATTGTCGAACAAGTTCAAGGACAAATTCTGCCTTTATACAAGAATATACTAGATCAATGGGCTCCTTGACCTCATCTAATGACTTGATAATCCTTCTATCATAAATTGTTTCTCCTTCATGATATGGATTAACATAATATATTTCTCCTTCATATCCTAAAACTTTAAGCCCATGAATAAAAAATGCAGACCCAAAATTAAGTCCTTTTTTTGCTCCAATAATTGCGATGCTTCTTGGGAAAAATAAACTGTTTAACGATGTCATTAAAAGATAGATTGTAGTTGAAAATTAAAAAGTTTTATCGGAATAAATTGATTTTTAAATTTATAATAATTTATCTTCTAATATTTCATTTATATTTAAAAACATGGGCGTTCAATTAAAAAAGTCTGTTAAATCGTATTTGTTTTTCTTTATTTTTTTTAAATTAGAAACCTTAATACCAATTCTCTTTACTTTTCTTTTATCTTTTGCAAAAATATTATCTAAAAGAGTTTTTGCATTTTCAAATAATGAGTTATAATCATTTACATAATTTTTTAAAGTTTTACTTCGAGTTATTATCAAAAAATCATCAAATCTTAATATTATCCCAATAGTCTTAAATTTTAATTGTTTAACAATTAAGTTTTCAAAAAGTAATTGGGATAAACTTTTTAGTTTATCATGGATAATCGATAAATCATTCGTAGCATTTTCAAAAGACCTTATAATACCTATTGATTTCCGGTGATTACGAGGTTTCACTTCAGTATTTTCAGCTCCAATAGCAATATCGTATATTTTCCCCCCAACTTTACCTAACAGTTTAATCATCTCAAATTTTTTAGTTTTAGTAAGGTCTTTAATTGTCCTTATATTATGTTGTTCTAATATTTTTTGAATTTTAATACCAACTCCCGGAATTTTTTTAACCGATAGAGGGTCTAAGAATTCTCTAATTTTGCTAGGATATACAATGGTAATTCCTGAGGGTTTGTTATAACCAGACGCAATTTTTGCGATGGTCTTATTTGGTGCAATTCCTACAGAGCATGTCAATTTCTCATTAATATATATCTCACTTTTAATTCTATTTGCTAAATTTTTAGCTTCATTGAAATCTTTAATTCTATTTGAAACATCAATATATGCTTCGTCAATGCTAATTTGTTCAAATTTATCTGCATATTTCTTTAATATTTTCATAATATTATTTGAAATTTGTTTATAAAAAGAAATCCTTGCTGGAACTATAACTAAATCCCTACATTTATTAACTGCTTGCCCTAAAGACATACCTGAATATATCCCATATTCTCTTGCTTTATACGAAGCTGTAGATACTACACCCTTAAACTTTCTAATATTTGGTCCAATTCCTACTACCAAAGGTAATTCCTTATAATCCGGATTCTCACGAATTTCTATACTAGCATAAAATGAGTCCATATCTATATGAAAAATAATTCGAGTTTGGTCCATTTTCTATATAATAAAGATGATTTCTATTCTTAATAATAATGAGGTAAAATTATTATGAATTAAAATATTAATTAAATATGTTATAACAAAGAACACAAATTTTAAAATAAAATTAAAAACAAAAATGGGACTTGATAACTATGGCAAAAATAAAAATAGCAATAGCTGGAGTAGGAAATTTTGCTTCTGCATTAGTCCAAGGTGTATATTTTTATAAACAAGAAAAGAATGATGGTCTGGGCTTGATATATGAAAATATCGGCCAATATACTGTAGATGATATTGAATTTGTTGCAGCATTTGATACTGTTAAAGGGAAAGTCGGAGCAGACCTATCTAAAGCAATTTTTGCACCACCTAATAATACAATGAAACTTTTAGACATTGAAGATACTGGCATTATCGTTCAAAAGGCTAAATTGCTTGACGGACTAAGTCAGAAAATGCAAGATATCTTAAAAATTGATGAATCTCCAGAGGTAGATGTAATTCAAGTATTAAAGGATTCAGGCGCCGATATTCTAATTATAATGGTACCTAGTGGTGCACCAGAAGCAGCCAAGTATTTCGCCGATTGTGCATTAAAAGCAGGATGTGCTCTTATTAATACCACACCAACTTCAATTGCCTGTGACCCCGAATTTACCAATAAATTCTTAGGGGCAGGGCTCCCTGTAGCTGGAGATGACATAATGAACCAAATTGGGAGCACGATTTTACACAAAAATATACTACAAATTCTAACTGACAGGGGCGTTAAAGTTAAGGAAAGTTATTGTCTGGACGTCGGAGGTGGAAATGAGTCGCTTAATGCGCTTGAACGCGCCCGAAAAATTAAAAGGACTTATAAGACAGAAGCAGTTAAATCTCAATTACCATACGAATTTCCTTTAGTAGCTGGTTCAACGGATTATGTCGATTTTTTGGGAAATACGCGTGATTCTTATTTCTGGATTTTAGGGTCGATTTTTGGAAATGCACCAATAAAAATAGACATTAGACTTTCTACAGTCGATTCTCCAAATGGTTTCGCTATACTCACCGATGTAATCCGTGGTGTAAAATTGGCTTTAGATCGTAAAATCACTGGACCATTAGAAAGTGTGTCAGCATATGGATTTAAAAGTCCACCAAAGAAGACTACTATCCAAGAGAGCCGTGTCTGGCTTGAAGACTTCATTGCAGGCAGAAAACCAAACTAATTCTTTTTTTAAATAGTGTTTTTAGTGTCAAAAAAAGCTATACTTATTTCAGGAACACCTGGAACTGGAAAAACATGTTTGAGTTTGGAACTCGGCAAAAAACTAAGTTTAAATGTTTTAAATATCGGTGATTTTGCAATAAAAAATAATTTAATTATTGAAAAAGATAACAATAGAGATACTTTAATAACAAAAACTAAAAAGATTGTCCCTAAATTAAAAAAAATCATTTTAAATTCAGATAAAAAGTTGATAATTGAAAGTCATTATGCTGATATTATCCCCACTGATTTAGTGGACATAATTATAATTTTAAGAACACACCCTTATATACTTGAAAAACGACTGAAAATGAAAAATTATTCGCAAGAAAAAATAAATGAGAACGTGGCTGCAGAAATCCTGGGTATATGTACTAATTATGCCTTGAATAAATATCCAAAAAATATCATATTTGAACTTGATACTTCTGAAGTAAAAATAAATGAAGCCGTAGAAATATTAAATAGAATAATAACATTAAGACCTGACAAATATAAGTTTGGTTTTGTTAATTGGATGAAAGATTTGGAGAAAAATAAAGATTTGGAAAAATATTTCAGGTAAATTTCTTTATTAAAACGATATTTTTAAATTTTAGAATAAATTTCTAATACAATTAACAAAAAATTATTTATATACTAATAAGAAAGCATATATCTAATTTAAAACAACTTTAATATTAAATTTTAAAATTAAATTTTTGTATAATAAATGTTTTACTTATAATTTGGTCTATAGAATAAATTTTTATATTGATATAAATTAAAAATTTAATTTGTAATTCATAATATTGTCAAATTTCTTGAAACTAAAAATTATAAAATTATTGAGTTTAATCATAACCTTAAAATACTATTAAAATTTATTCAATAAAATTATATTTATTTAAATGAAATATCATGAAAACTCCAATCCAAATGAAAAAAAGCCTTTTAAAAAGAAAAAATGAATTAATTAAAATGTACAAGGAACTAGAAAATAAATTAAAAAATAATGAACTAAATATCGAGGATTTTAATAAAAAGAAACATGAAATTGAACGAGAATTAGTAGAAATTATGGATAAATTAACTCAAATTCAATTTTTATCATAAAATGTTTAAAACCCTTTATTGAGGAAGATAATAATGAGTAATATAGCACAATCAGAATATCTTATTGATTTTATTATGGAAAAAGGAAGGGAAAAGCGAGTTATTAAAGGAAAATTAAAGACTGTTTTAGGTCCTTTAATTATTCGGAAAATAATTGAAAAATTACCCATAGTTGAGAGGGGTATCGTTTTAGATAAGAATAGATTGGTCATCGGTATAAAAATAAATGCAGGATGGGAGAAAAAAACAATGACCGTGAAAAAAGGTGAAATTGCATATCAAGCTTTAGGTGATGAATTAGTAATTTTTTTTGATGATTTGGAGCAAACATTTAGTCGAGTTAATGTAATTGGAAATTTGTTAAACCTTGATGACATCGACAATTTCTTAAAAAAAATACCAATGAGTATTAAAGTAACAATAAAATTAGCTGATTAATTTATAATTTAATTAAAAATAGAACTGTAAATAAAATAAACATTCCTAATATTAAAGTCTGTATCAAGATTTTATTGCTATATGTTCCATTTATGGTCATTGATGCTCCTACTTTTTTAATAATATTTGGGACGTATTCAACTTTTTCAAGTGCTCCACCAATTTGAGAGATTAACATACTAATTAGGGGTGAAATTTCATGGATATATGGCGGATAATTAATAGAATGTGATAATATATTATTTAAACATTCAGTTGGATCAGTAATAATATTATATTCTATATTAATGGCTTGATTTCCTATTACTTTCCAACATTTTAAATCAAGATTATTTAGATCACTTGACCTTTGAAATTTAGAAGTGTCAATAACAAACCCTACTGCTTGTGGTAAAAACATCTGATATCTATTTTGTGTAGCTACATCAGTCATGGAAAAAAAATGCGCGCCCATATTTGGATGTGAATGATACCAACCAACTATTTGTTCTTCTAGTCCAAATGATTCAAGTTTTTCTGCTGCTTTAGCTAATTCTATATCTTCAATAATAACATGGACCGAATTTCCATATTGCCTTCCTTGTAGTGCATCTGTAATTATCAATTTATTTTCGTTATTAACATAACCTATTAAAAAACCAGCTATTTCTTTATTTGGACTTAAAATGCTGTGTTTAATTATTTTTGAAACAGCTAATGGATAAATTTGAACATTTGGTATTTCCATTATAATTTATAGATAAATTTCTTAGTTAATTAAAATTTTGTTTATATAA
>SUPR01000008.1 GCA_005191425.1 Candidatus Helarchaeota ASGARD archaeon Hel_GB_B | reverse complement strand
GAAATCAAGAATATCTTTAGAGAAATTAATAAAATACAAGAAGAATCACGTCCACAATATCGTAAGAAACTGGCAGAGTTAGATAAAAAATGGATTTCTTTAAAATATGGCACAGTAGAAGAAACAAAAAAGTATTATAAATATATTCCTTATCTTCAAGAAGCAATTCAGCAAGCATATGATTTTGGGGTTGAAGGAATTAAAATTTTAGACCAATTATAACTAATATATCTGGTAATATTTTTAAATCACCGTATCAAATGTTAATTTCGATGTGGACAAGTCAGATTATATATAATTGTTTAGATACTGAAAAGAAATAAAGTTAAATAAAAGCAATAATTTGCGTCATATCAATTTAAAAAGAAAAATAAATTAAATTAAATGTTATTTAAGTAAGGTCTATGGTAAAAAGAATGCGAACAGTTATTTCAGCTTCGCGTAGAACCGACATACCTGCTTTTTATCTGGATTGGATGATAGATAAACTGAACCAAGGATATGTTATGGTAAAGAACCCATTTTATCCAAGTCAAATTACCCGTGTATCGCTAAAAAAGTCGGATGTTCATTCAATTGTTTTTTGGTCTAAAGATTTCGGGAAATTTTTACAAAAAACTGCCGAATTTTCGGATTATAATTTGTTTTTTATATTTACAATCAATTCAGAGTCTATTTGGGAACCAAATGTAATCAATTTAGATAAACGATTAATTCAATTAGAAAACCTTGTTGATGAATTTGGGCCGGAATACATTGAATATAGGTTTGATCCTATTGTTTTCTGGTATGAGGATAATGAGTTGGTTAATAATCTGGATAGCTTTTATTATATAATAGATAAAGTCAGTGATTTGGGCATTGATAATTGCGTATTTAATTTTGTAGATTGGTATAAAAAAAGTGTAGCAAGGGCTAAAAAATATGGACTTAAATTTTATGACCCAAGTATTAAAGAAAAAATAGAAACAGTAAAACCGCTAGCTAAATATTGTAAGAGTCATAATATTAAAATGTATAGTTGCTGTAAACCATTTTTGACCCAAATTGATAACGTTTATCCGTCAAGTTGTATTGATGGCAATAAATTATCAAGATTATTTAAAGAAAAATGTAGCATTGCAAAATCACCAACAAGAGAAAATTGTAATTGTACTAAAAGTAGAGACATAGGAAATTATCGTGATCAAATATGCAAACATGCTTGTATATATTGTTATGCCCATCCGTTAATTTAAAATATTAAGAAGAAAACTTCTTTATTAAAAATCAATTGTTTGTCCATTATAAGCATGATGAAAAATTTTTTTAATGTCGTTTTCTGTTGTAGATCGCGGATTTAAACCTGTTGCTAAATCATTATAAGCATATTCAGTTAATTTTTCAAAATTTGATTCAAAATCATTTTTTGAAATATCCAATTCTTTTATAGTTAATGGTAGACCAATTTCCTTTAACAGACTTTTTATTGTATTGGACAATTTCGATGCGGGATCATCGTAATTTACATTTAATGTTTCTAGGATTGTTTTATATTTGTTATTACAGTGAGATTTATTGAATTCGATGATATATGGGAGCATTAAACCTACTGCGATTCCGTGCTGCGTATGAAAAACACTACCTAATGAATGACCACAAGAATGAGCGAGACCCGCTGCTGAGTTTGCTAATGCGATGCCAGCCATTGAAGCAGCGTAATGGACTTTTTCTCTAACAAATATATCGTTATTGCCATTTTTTACCGCAATAGGGAGGTATTTAAAAAGAGTTTTGATAGAATTTAGATTAAATGGGGCTGTAAAATCGCTATTCATTTTGTTTATAAAACTTTCAATAGCATGAACTAAAGCATCAATACCAGTAGAAGCAGTTAATTTAGGGGGCATGTTTAAAGGTAATTTGGGGTCAAGAATAACGGCAGATGGAACGAGTTCAAAACAAATTAACCCAGTTTTCTGGTTACCTTCAGATTTTGTGACGATTATAGCCCCAGTGTGTTCAGCACCAGTGCCACTTGTGGTAGGAATTAAAATTAATTTTGATTTTCTACCCAATTTAAAATAATTGATAGGATTTATATCGTAAAGGGACTTATCAGGACGCTCATATAAGAAGAAAATACCTTTAGCAGAGTCCATTACCGACCCACCACCAATTCCAACAATTAAATCGGGAGAAAATTGTTTGGCAACATTACCTCCCTTCATTATAATTTTATCTAGAGGATCCGGGAGGACTTCAGTAAAAAATAGACATTCTTTATTCTTTAATATTCGTTGAATTTTATCGCCATACAACTTATTAATGATATTATCTGTTACTATTAAAATTCTCTTTTGTTTAAAATATTTTAATTGTTTTAATGACCCTCTACCATAATAAATTGTTGGAATTTTAATTTGATCTAATGACAAACTTTATTCCTCTTTTTTGATTAATACCATTTAAGTGTAATAATTAGTTTTTTAATTTATCATTAAGTTTCTTATAATTATTATTAATCCAATTCAGCACTAATTTAGAACATTTTAACGCACTATCAAAAGTGCATTCTAGTCCAGGACCATTTCCGCCAACTGTATCACCTGCAAAAAAAAGTCCATCAATTTCATTATTCTTGTTTCCTGGTTTATAGTTTCCAGTCATACCAACTCGTTTTGCAGTCCCTAGTACCATCTCACTTGAGCCTTCGAATTGCCATTGCTTCAATTCCTTTAATCTAGGAAACATTTGATATATTTCTCTTTTCAATTCCTTTAATCTTGCCCGACTCCCTTTTTTATCTTTCAATTCTTCGGGTGTTGCTACTATCCCATAAAACATGTAATGCATTCCTGGAGGTGTAATATTATCAACTAAAGCGGACGGTACAGATAGATATCTTGGCTTCTTTCCAGGTTGAAAAATAATAGCGCCCCAACACTTAGGGTCCCATGGGAAATCATTTAATAATTCTTTCTTAAAAGTAAATGCAATACCTTGGGCACAAGATTGCATGTCTTTTAGAGAATCTACTTTATTTACAAAATTTTCCGAAAAAAAACCTTTTGAAATTATAGAAAATAAATTTTGAAGTGGAATAGTAACTATAACTGAATGTGAATAAATATCAAATATTTCTTGACTATCATCTTTTACTTTATTTTCACATTTTACGCCGATAACTTTATTGTTATCAATTAAAATCTCAGTAACTTTATTTAAAAGTAAAATTTCACCACCATTTTCTCTACAAATTTCACCAAAAATCTCAGATAAGGATTGGATGCCCCCATTTTTTGGATAAGTAATTGGTCTTTTTGAGGAAAATAATTTTGAGAAACTTCTAATAAATTCACCAGCTGAACCTAAGTGAGGCTCAATAGTTATCATGCCATTTATTGCTCTAATTAATTGATAGAATTGATGAGTTGGAGAAAATTGTTGAATAAAGTCCTTAACAGTTGTATTATCTAATTTTTCCGCATCATCTTCAGTTGCATTATGTAAAAAATTTAAGAGGTGTAAAAATTCATTATTAGGAGACCAAATTCTATTAATTTCTTTAAAAAACGAATTATTAAATTCATTAACTTCAACACAAATTTTTTCTTCTACATCATAAAAGGCTAGAAGAGGGCTGTAATCTATTAAATCGAATTGGATTTCTAGTTCTTTTTCGATCTTTTTTAAACTCCCAATATCATAATATGGGATACCATGAACACCGGTATCAATCTTATATCCAAGATTAGTTTTTAATGTTGATGCTCTGCCGCCTAAGTGCCCTCTTTTTTCAATCAAGATAACTTTAAAGCCCCATTTCGACAGTAAGGCAGCACACGCAGAACCTGCTGCACCACCGCCAATAATAATACAGTCATAAATTTCATCACTATCTACTTTTTTTAAATTGTCATTTTTCATTTTTTAAACCCTGCTGAAAATAATATGAACATATTTCCAATAAGCCTATTGTTATTTAAAATATTTCAATTAGAAAGAAAATTGAATTATAATAAATATATTTTCAATTAAAAAAAGCAAAAAATTGGGACTATTATGGATAAAAAATAAGTTAAAGTCGAATAGGATTTAATTAAATAGGTTTTAAACATTAAAATTTTATTTTAAAATCCAGCTGAGTCATTTAATATTTATTCGAATTATTTCAAAAAATTACTAATAAGAAAATATCAACGAAATAAAAAATTAAACAAGAAAATTGATTGTTAATTCGCATATATTAGTTGAATAATCTGCGATTCTTCTAATACTTTCTATTATATAGTTAAGAGCAATTGCTACCTCATTTTCTGTATTAATAGCGAAATTATTAATCTCATTTAAAATAGAATTCAAATTTCCAGCAGAATCGATGATCTGATTAGCTTCAGTCATATTTTCTTCCTGCCAGATTTTTATACTTTTTGAAAAAATATCTGAAGCTGCTTGGATTGCTGTATTTATTTTATTTATTTGTGGTTCTTTTAAGCGTTCCATAATAATTGGGATATGTTTTGCAATATTAACTGCATGATCACCAATTCGTTCAATAATTCTAGAAATAAAATAATAAAAATTTGCATTTTTTGTTTCAATGCCTACTTCAATAGAAATTATTAAATTTTTAAGAATTAAATTACTTTGACGGGCAATTAACCAATACAAACGGTCAATATCATCATCCCTTTTTACAATATTTTCAGACAGGTCTTTGTCCTTGTTATTTAAAGCAATTCGAGAATCATCAAGCATGTTTTTTACTAATAAATATAAACGATTTGTAATTGTATCAAAAGGCATCTCTGCAGGATTTAATAGGTCTTTGATTTTAATTTGATAGGGACTCTCGTCCATAATCTCCAGTCCAATAGCGTCATTTACAAATTTTTTTATAACCTCGCGGTATTCGATTGTTATCCTCTTTTTTGCTTGTAAAATTATCATAGAATATCCCATCATATACACACCAATTAATAACCGAAATAGATATGATGCACCTTCTATATCCTCTAAATTGATTACTTTTTCTCTAAAATTAAGTTTTTTAAATTTTTTAGGTGGTATTAGTAGAATTTTATCTTCTTGTATTATTAAATTTAATGCATCTTTAGGATGTATTTTATTTTTATTAATCCACTCTTTTGGTAAACTGATAATATAAGATGACCCACCAGTAATTTGAACTTTTCTTGTTTCCATTATAATTCACTAGATTTGTTTATTTTGAGTTATATTATAAATATATATTATATTATAAATATATATATTAAAAAAATTTCATATTGATTATATATAAAATATATATTTTTATATTTTTTTACAATATAAATTTATATTCTATGTCGAAAATATTTTTATTTAAATAAATAAGGGAATAATAATAAATAGAATAGAATTTTAAACTAAATTAGAAAATAGATGTTATAATTCAGAATGTTTATAATTACACAAGCACAAACCAAAAAGTTATGAAGATTATAAAGGTTCTCTGGATCAATTTAATGGAATTGTTGGTAAATGAAAATTAAGAGATTGACCGTTAAGTTAACAATTTTAGCAATATGTCTTTTAATTGGACTTGGAGTTGGAATATTAATTGGTTATATAACGGGATATGCATATTCACTAATTGGGTAATTTTCAGAATGAGTTCAAATATACGGATAAAGCATAGATATAAAAGAAAATTTGGTGCGTTTATAATAATTTTTTTAGTTGGTCTTGGGATTGGAATTCCAGTTGGGATTATGCTGGGGAGTTCTGAAACTGCAGATGTAACACTTACAATGATTTATAGTTCTGAGAAGCGGGCTTGGATTGAATCGATTGTGTCAGAATTTGTCAACTGGTATTCTGCTAAAAATGGTGGTGAAACGATTGCGGTAAATTTTAGACCAATGGGCTCAAGAAGTATGTGCATTTCGACAATAACGGGAGAGATCCGACCTGTGATTTTGAGTCCCGCATCAAGTATTTGGATTTATTATCTTAATAATGAATGGAATAGAATATTTAAAACGAATTTAATTAATATTTCTAATAGTGAAGAAAATATTAGGATTATATATTCACCTTTTGTAATTGGTACATGGGAAGATTTTAATAATACATACGGAATAACCAGTTTTAATGATTTAAGAAATGTGGCTGTTCAATCATTTAATTTAAGGTTATCCCATACAGACCCACAATTATCAAATTCAGGATATATGGCTGTTGTAATGGAAGTAGCTTCTTTTTTTAAGAAAAATACTTCAGAAATTATATTAAATGACCTCTTGAATAACAGCTTGAGGGTTTGGATGCATGATATAGAGGGAGAATGTGAATTTTATGGGAAAAGTACTGGTTTTCTGGCGCACCGAGCTATGGATCAAACATTAGATGTCTTTATGATTTATGAGAATTTGGTAATAAATATAAACAATGGAGTATCAGGCAGAAAAGCGATAGCAATCTATCCACGAGATGGGACATTATTAGCGGACCACCCATTTACCATTTTAAAAGGAAGTTGGGTTTCGAAAAAACAATATGAGGCAGCAAAACAATTTTTAGAATTTTTACAATTAAATTCTACTATAAAAGAGGCGTTCCAATATGGATTTAGGCCCTATAACCCAAAAATTCTATTAAATGCAACTTATAATTCTACGTTTAATTCAATTTTTAACTATGGTAATGGACTTAAACGCGACTTAACAATTCCATTATACAATCCAGCAATTCAAAGTGATGTTTTTAAATATCTTCCGGATTTGTGGTTAGTAACAAAAGCGAAATAATTTGTGGAGAATTATGGTAGATCTAATAAGAAAAATAGACAAATCATTATCTAGTAAAAAAGCTCGAATAATAGGCGATTTTACTAGTTTATTAATCTTTTTCGTTATTATAATTATACCTATTTTATATATTTTCACTTATGTAATTCAAGAATGGAATGATGTTTCGTTTTGGATTTTTAATAATCCAGTATCCGGGTCAACTCGATTTGTAGATATGGGTACTGCCTTGTTACGTTCGTTAATGATATCGGCGATTACTGTTATTATAGATATATTAATTGGACTTCCTATGGCGATTATTCTTGTAAAATATGATTTTAAAGGAAAAAGGATCCTTGACACACTTGTAGATTTACCAATGGCTGTCCCCACTGCTGCATTAGGATTTTCAATTTTATTATTTTGGGGTTCAAGTTCGGGTATTGCATGGATCTTTGGGCTTGATAGAGGGTTAATTTCGCCCGGAGTTATTATGATAATTTTAACCCATGTAGTTTTCACATATCCTTACATTACTCGAAATATAAAAGTAATATTAATGAACCAAGATGAAACTCTTGAAAAAGCTGCCCAGAGCCTTGGTGCTCGGAAGTTTACGGTATTTAGGACGATTACAGCTCCATTGATTAAAGAAGGACTAATAGCAGGTGCAATTTTGGCATTTACAAGAAGTTTGGGAGAAACTGGTGCAACACTTATAGTATATGGAGTGGCAGAAACTGCACCAATACAAATTGTTACGTTAAAATCCCAAGCATTATTTGGACCTGCTGCTTTTTTGGCTATGATTTTGGTCATTATAGCTATTATTTTATTAATTCTTATTAAAACAATTACCAGGAAAATTGGACTGCCGGTATATAGGGTTTTTGTCCGAACTGAAAAATTCTTATCAAAAAAGGTATTTAGGTGGTTAAGAGATGGATTTACTATCTTCTTTTTTGGATTTCTAATATTAATTCCTGCGTTATATAGTATAGATTATTTATTTTTAAATTTAAGTGGCCCAAATGGCGCTATAAACCAAGTTTTTTTTCAATCGGACAATAAATGGGCATCTCTTTGGATAAGTTTGATGAATTCATTATCAATTGCTGCAGTTGCAACATTAATTAATATTGTTTTAGGGCTGGCTATGGCAATAATTGTAGTGCGTCGGAAGTGGGGTAAATTTAATGCAATCTTGGATACTTTGATTGATTTACCTCTTGCAATTCCGTCATCAGCCCTTGGATTCTCAATTTTTTTATTTTGGGGTACAATAGGTCCATTTAGGTCTATAGGAGGACTATTAACGCCAGGATATTTGTTAATAATAATAGTCCATATCGTATTTACATTTCCTTATATGACGAGGGTGCTTATTGCAAGTCTAGAAGGAATTGTCTCGGGTTATGAAGAGGCATCTAGAACTCTTGGTGCATATAGTTTTACTACATTTAGAAAAGTTACTATCCCACTTCTAAGAAATGCATTACTTGCTGGTTCTATTATGGTCTTTACTAGGAGTCTTGGAGAAACGGGGGCTACATTTGTAGTCATGGGTTTAGTACGAACCATACCAGTTACAATTGTTGACTGGGTGGAGTCTATTGACCTACCTTCAGCTGCATTTGCAAGTTTTATTTTAATTGTCCTGTCATTTGTCTTAATTTTAATATTAAGACATATAACAACAAGAGAAAAAATATTAAAAATTAAAACATAAAATGAAAGTCGGAGAATAAAATTGGTCGATATTATCTTGGATAATATTAAAAAAAGCTTTGGAAGCGTTCAAGCTGTTAGAGGTGTTAGTTTAAAAGTTTATGATGGTGAATACTTAACTTTATTAGGGCCTAGTGGATGTGGTAAAACTACTACATTGAGAATTATTGCAGGGCTAGAAAAAGCTGATTCGGGAGAAATTTATTTTGGAGATAAAAAAATAGATTTTAATGTACCTCCAGAGGAAAGAAATATTGGAATGGTATTTCAGCATTTCGAGATATTTCCATTTTTAGATGTATGGGATAACGTTAGTTATTCTTGTAAAGTTCGTGGAGTCAATAAAGATGAAATTGAGGAACGGGTTTCAAAATATATCCATTTGGTCAATTTGGACAAATATGTTGACAAATTTCCCTTCGAATTAACTGCGCCGCAACTTCAAAGAATTGGAATAGCTCGGGCTCTTGCAACGGGTGCGAAGATTTTGCTATTAGATGAGCCATTAGGCGCATTAGACCAACGGTATAGAGATGAATTTAGAGTAGAAATGAGAAAGTTGGTCAAAAAATTAAATATAACAGCAATACATGTCACTCATGATCAAGATGAAGCAATGATGATTAGTGATAGAATCGCTGTTATGCGGAAAGGTAGTATTTTACAAGTTGGGACTCCAGGAGACTTATATATTAAACCTAACGCTATTTTTGTAGCAAACTTTATTGGTGAATCTAATTTCGTAGAAGGAGAAGTCAAATCTATTGATAAATATACTCAAATTAAATTACATGGTGGTGGACCAATAATTTTTTCAAAAAATAAACATTTTTATAAAAGAGATAGAGTTATTGGTTCAATAAGAAAAGAATTCGTTAAGATTAAAGAATTTATTGAAGAAAACAAATTAAAAGATAATAATTTAATCGAAGGTAATATCAATAATATTGCATTTTTAGGTTCTCACCTACGAGTTAATATAGAATTAGAAAATGGTGATATCATTGAAGCCAAGGTCACTTATCCACCCAGTATTCAATTTGAAGTTGGGTCTAAAGTTTATATAAAATTACACCCTGAAAATGTATTATTATTTCCATATCCAGAGGATTTGGATTATGAACTTGCACTTGAATAGCTCGAGGTATTGGTAATGACCGAAATTAGATTAGAAAATATTAATATTAAGGACTCTCTTTATAATATTAATTTACAAATCAATTCAAAAGAATATTTAACTATTTGTGGCCCTACTGGAGCAGGGAAGACCTCAACATTAAAAATAATAGCCGGTTTATTAAAGCCAGATAGTGGTAGAGTTTATTTTGACGGAGAGGATATGACGGACAAAGAACCTGAAGAACGTGGTATTGGTATGGTCTTTGAGCACTCAAATTATGCACTCTTCCCACACCTTACAGTAGAAAAAAATGTCGGATATAGCCCAAGAGTTCTTGAAGGAAAGACATTAAAAGAATCAAGACAGTTGATAAATTATATGCTTGAGTTAGTCCTATTACAGAACCGGCCAAAAGCATATCCACATGAATTAAGTGGGGGAATGAAACAACGGGTTGCTTTAGCCAGAGCAATGATGGCAAGTTCATCGACAAATTTAATTCTCTTGGATGAACCTCTTTCAGCTCTTGACGCTAAGATTAGACTGGCTTTACGATATGAACTTATGAACCTAGTAAAAAAACTTGGCTTAACTTGTATTCATGTTACCCAGAATACTGAAGAGGCTTTAATGGTATCAGATAGAATAGCAATTATTCACAAAGGACAAATAATTCAAGTTGGTACACCACGCGAAATTTATGAAACTCCTAAAAATTTATTTGTTTGTAGATTCATAAGTACTAGTAATTTTTTAGAAGGTAATATCATTGATATTGTTGAAAAGGGCTCTTACATTTTGCTCTCAAACGGGAAAAAAATTCTTGTTTCTAACAAAAATTTTCCAATTGGTTCTAAAGTAGTTATTGCAATAAGAGCAGAAAATATAAAAATTTCAAGAAACAAAAAAATAGAAACGCAAAATGTGTTATTTGGTACCGTAGAAACGTCTAAATTTGTATCTGGAAATAGTATTGAAGAAGTGCGATTAACTTCAGGAGAACTTTTTACTTTAAAAAGGCATGCAACAAAAGCTTGGTTTAAAGAAGGAGAAGAAGTTGCAATTTATTTTTCACCAGACCGTACATTACTATTTCCTTATCCAAAAGAGGGATTGGAAAAAGCAATCGATGTTTTTTAATTGATTTTATGTAAAAGTTTTTAAATATCTTTTTTAAATTACTATATATAAATATAGAGATTTATATATCATTAAAATTGATTGAATTTTCAGTGAAAATAAATGAGCAAATTAATTGACTTTTTTGGTGCCAAAAAAGAAAACGAAATCTTAAGATTAACCAGATCGCATGCAATGAAAGTATATGATGCAGTAGTAGAACTTGAATCTGCATTAAAAAAGTTTTGTAAAGGCGATATTGCAGTTTCAAAAGAAATTATTAAGAAGATTAATAAGATTGAGAATGAAGCTGATAATATTCGTAGAGATTTAATGTATAAACTCTCCAAAAGTTTATTGCCATCTAATATTAGGGAAAATTTGGCTCATTTAGTTAAGAATTTAGACCGGTTGGCAAACTCTGCAAATGGAGCAGGTAGGAGATTATCTATATTAAAGCCAGAAATGATTAAACCAATATGTAAAGACCTAATAGAAATGCTAAGTGATGCAAAAGAATGCGCTTTTCTCCTAAAAAATATGCTTCTTAACCCTGCAAAACTAAAAAAAGATGAACTAATCGAAGAAATACATAAAATCAATAAACAAGAACATATAGTCGATATTGACCATTTAAAATTACATAAAAAATTGCTGTCAATCGAACCACCAAGTAATCCATTTATTGCAATAACAATACATATTTTAATAGAATTCATAGAATCGATAGCCGACTCTGCTGAAGATACAGCAGATTTCTTAAGAATTGTATATTTACGTGAATAAATAGAAAATTTTGATCATTATTATCTTAGAAATAATTTTATTTTAGAGATATTTTTGAAAATTAATCTGTGCCCGACAATTTTAATTTAAAATTAAATATTCCATTAGAAGTGTTAATTCCTTTTTGTTTCGTAATTATTACAAATTTTAATCATAGTCTAAGAAGATCTCCTAAATAATGCACTTCTTTTCTTTTAATCAATTTAATTCACAAAATTAAATTAATTTGAAGATCGATCAGAATATTTTCTAGTGAATGAAAGCTGAAAATTAACTAGCTTAATAATTTGTAAATTAGATAACTGCATTTATTTGGCAATAAAAAATCAAAATAAAATAGTTTAATAATTTGTGAATTAGATAACTTTATTTGTTTGGCAATAAAAAATCAAAATAAAATAGTTTAATAATTTGTGAATTAATTTGTGACAAAATTTGTGAATATAGATGATTTTAAGATTAGTGAATAAAGAATAGAATTCTTACCTTTCTGTAAGGTTTAAATACCTTCATTTTCTATATATATTTAGCAAAAAAAATTGATATAATAAAAATATCTTTAAGAAGGTTATTTTAAAATGGTTAAATTTATATGCTTTGAGTGTAATTATACATGGGAAGGTAAGTCTGCCGAAGACAATAAATGTCCAAAATGTAATAGAGATACGGGGATTAGGATGTATTCAGATGATGAAGTAATAGAAAAAGATTTTTATAGAGAAGTAATGGAAGCTAAAGTTAAGAACATAATAAATATATCACTAAATATAAGTACTATGCTCCGAAATTTCTCAACTAGATCAAAAGAATTGATATTACCAAAATTATTCAATACTATAAATAAAATGTTCGAAATGGAAAGAAGAGAAGACTACGTAGAACTACACGATGAATTTTGTAAATGGGCAATTAAAAATATCAAACCTGTCAAAACTCAAACGACAAGTAGAATAAGTTGGGGGCAAGCCGCTAAAATTATTGACGTTGCAACAAAATTTGTATTTTATTATAGCAATATACCAGACCAAGAATATGCCAAAAAAGTAATAAAATGGTTTAATTCGCCGATTGATAGATTCATGCTACAAACCCTAAAAATGAATTTGACTAGTTTAACAAATATAGATAAAGAAAAATATGAACTATGTCAAAAGAAAATCATAGAGTTAATCGAAGATTATTACAACAATAAATTGTATCCACTAGAATTTGATGACTTAATCTGGAGTTATAATAAACATAGATTACTTAATTAATTTAACTAAATTATTTATTTTTTTATTTCTTACTTTTTTTTATTTCTTACGTATTAGCCATAAATTTTATTAATTTAGTCGGTACATTTCCGAATTAAAGATATAAAATACATTAAAACGTGTAATGATACAATTCGTAGAAAAATTACCTCTGGGAACATTAGTTTAAGGACAAAAAATCATTGATGAAAGCTAATTTTAAAAAATATAAGGTGTTAATGTAAAATATCTTAAAATAATTATTTCTATTAATCATATAAAATTATTAAATGGTCTTTAATTTGACATTAAATAAAATAAAAGAATTAATTATCGACTTAAATGTAGATGAAATAAAAGAAACTGTTCAAGCTGAATTAGATGCAGGTACAGATCCCAAACAAATATTACAAGTATTAACAGAGGGTATGGACGAAGTAGGAAGGTTGTATGAAAGAAAAGAATATTTTTTAACAGACCTTATTTTAGCGGGAGAGACAATGAAGGACGCAATGACGGTATTAAATCCATATTTAAAAGCAGATGAGCAAGGAAATAAAGGAAAAATCATTTGTGCAACAGTTAAAGGAGATAATCATGATATTGGTAAAAATATATTAATTACGATGTTGATTTCTGCCGGATACGAAATTATTGATTTAGGGACAAATTGCCCTGCTAATAAGATTATAAAAGCAATTAAAAAAACAAAAGCAAAGGTTATTGCTTTAAGCTGTTTGCTTACTATGACTATCGAAGAAATTAAAAACATTGTAGACGCATTAAAAAGTGCGGGATTGCGAGATAAAGTGAAAATAATTGTAGGTGGGGCACCATTAAATATGGAAATTGCAAAAAAGATGGGAACCGATGATTATGCAAATGATGCAATAGACGGAGTTAGACATATAAACATTTTAATGGAGGGTTAATAATGGACGCACCTACAAGGGTTTTAATGGCTATTAATCATGAGGAACCTGACCGAGTTCCAGCATTTGAAAGTGCATTTACAAATAATACAATTATGCGGCATTATGGGATAAAACCCAGTGCTGGACTGTTTGCAGGTTTAAAAATACTAAGATTTATACCTTTTCGTCATAGTATAATGAGGAGTGCTTTAAAAAATAGAAAATTAGTAGCAAAAGGATTAAAAGAGATATTTGAATTTAGCAGGAGGGTAAAATTAGATATTGGTATATCAGTAGCATCCTTATTTCCCCGAAAAATAATAAAGAACGGATTCATAGATGAATATGGGAGAATTATGAAACTTGAGAAATACAGTGGAGATGGGACAATAATTTTAGGATATTATGGGGGTTTCTTTAAGGACTTTGATGATTATGAAAGTTGGGAACAACTTGACCCTAATGACGAAATACGAATTATAAATTTTCTTGCGGGACAAGATCTTGAAAATGAAATGAAACATGAAGTTTTTAATGTTCCTGCAGTGGGGGCATTGATGGAATGCACGTGGGAAGGATTTGGCTTAGAGAATTTTTCACGTTTATTAGCCCATAGAAAACAAATTAAAAAAGTATTTGATGATAGAGGAGAGTTTACTTTAGAAATGGTCAAGATATTGGCAGAAAATGGAGCAAGACTGATTATTTTATGGGATGACTATGGCTTTAAAAATGGACTGTTCATGAGTCCTAAGAATTATAGACAATATGTATTTCCATGGATAAAAAGAATCTGTGAAGCTGCGCATAAAAACGATTCTAAGATATTACTGCATTCTGATGGAGATCTAATGCAAATTTTTGAAGATATTGTAAGTTCAGGGGTTGATGCTCTTAATCCGATTGAACCGACTACTGCAAATCCAGATTATAATATTTTCAAATTACATGAAAAATATGGTGATAAATTAACATTTGTTGGGAATATTAGTCCAGTAATGTTGAGCCAGGGAAAGATTTCAGAAATTGAGGAATATTCTAAGAAGTTAATTAAAGTTTTGGCTCCAGGAGGAGGATACATTTTTAGTAGTGGACATAGTATCAACCCTGCGGTCACTATTGATAGATGGGAAGCTGTAATGAGAATTAGAGAAAAATATGGAAATTATCCAATTAAAATTGATGAATAAACTGATAAAATCCTTTTATTTTTAAGAAAATTAATATTTTCTATATTTTATTAGTGTATCAAACATTGTAGTTATGTTTTCAGGTGGTACTTCTGAAGTTATATTATGCACACTCGAAGCTATATATCCACCGCCTTTTTTGAAACATTCTAAGTTATATTTGACTTCATTTTCTATTTTTTTCAAAGGTCCATATGGTAGTGTATGTTGAGAGTCGCAGAGACCGCCCCAAAAAGTTATTATTTCTCCGAACCTCTTCTTTAAACTACAAGGTTCCATATCATAAGCTCCAATTTGAACGGGATTTACTGCATCATATTGTATATCGGCAAAATGTGGTATAAATGGAGCTATAGAACCGCAACAATGAAAATTGATCTTGATATTTGCAAGGCTATGCAGTTTTTGAGAAAAGTCTCTCTCAATTGGTTTAATTATTGGGACATATATTTTTTCTGGGTCCATAAGTGGCCCTGTTTGCATAGCAAGGTCGCTATTAACAGCAACTATATCAACATAAAATTCGTTATTAAATTTAATTTCATTCAAAAAAGTAGTAGCATAATCAGTCCAATATTTTTTTAATTCTTCCATTGCAGCGACAATTAGTTCGGGTTTTCTTCTGAGATGGCTAAGGGCCTTTTTAAAACCAAATAGAAATGTAGTATACTCAAAATTACAACCTAATGGAGGAACAGCTATAGCATATTGAGTATTTTTACGGAGCTTTTTAGCTTGTTCTCGGAGTCCTTTAAATGGCTTTTTATCAGTCCCATCAGGCCAGTCAAAATTTTTAATTTGATTTATAGTATTTAAATCTTCCAGAGGATGGATTTGGGGTGAATAATATAATATTTCCTTGACATCTTTTTCCTTACTATCGCCCCAAAATACACCGAATTGGTCATAAATCCCAATATATTTCCCTTCAATTATTGGCATAAAATTTTCAGGTAAAAGTGATTTTGGCGGTCTAAGCCAACGGATATCAACTTCAAATCGTTTTAATAATTCTTCACAAGGATATGCCAATTGTTGGATAAAATCACAATATTTAATATTTTTATCATCTATATCCAAATATTTAAGTAAATTTTTATAAGCAATAATATGTATTCCCGATTGATTACCTCCAAAATCGATTGGAATTTTATCGGGTTCTTGGTGTTCAAATGTAGTTAATACGCGTTCACGTGAGTTCATTTTAATTCCTTGAATTATTGAGTAAATTTTTTAATTATAGTCCATTTTAGTGGATTTTTAGCCGAACTTTTACCTTCAAATTCAATTCTATCTTGTTCCTTGTTAAACATAATAGATTTTCCATTAACTTCTAATTTTTCTATGTTTTCTATTTCATTTTCAGGAAGAATAATGGAAATTTTCCAATTACCAATTTTATTGGGAGAATAGTGCCCAGTATATCCATTTTCCGTTTTTTTAAACATAATTAGGGGGGAATAAAATTCATATTCATCTTTTGGAATTGAGGGTTTAATTTCCAGCCCATTAGGTGAAAATTCGATCCCGAGAAGTTTGATAACAGAATATAAAGGCCATGCATGAGAGTGCATATTCATTACTGGAAAGTCAGTCCAGTTTACATTGACATTAAGTCCTTTAGCCTTTTTATTTGGGTCGAAAAATAGAGTTGCACCCTCAAATTCCGAGAAATGAGAATTATAAGTATCTGGCCCACTCCAAATTCCATACCAAATTTCAGGAAATGCTTCTGCATGGTAAGCCAAACTATTTTTTTTCCATTCATCTAAAGCCATTTCAGGATTGGTTAAAGCTAATGCCCAGATTAATGTCCCATTAATAGATAACCAGATACCACCATTAGTAGCCATTCCTTTTTCTTCTGTTACATGCGAAATTGGCTCATTTAATATAGTCGCACCAATTTTTGATGATTTTCTAAGTTTTTCGTCAATTGATTTAAGTAATATTTTAATTTGATCTTGATCGGCAATTCCACCAATAATAGTCCAGGGCTGGGGTTCTAGCCATAATATATCTTCTCCGACCCATCCATATTCTTGGGATAACCAAGCCCGTTTAAACCAATAGTTAGCCCACTGTTTCTTAACTGCAGATTTCAATTCTTCTGCCTTTAATTTAATTTTTTCAGCCAAATCTATTTTTCCTGTAAAATTCATTAATTTGGAATATAAGTCCAAGGTATAAACTGCCATTGCAGAATTAAGGACACTTTCTGCACTGTTTTTAATAGATTTTTGCCTCTTTTTAGGTACATAGCCAAGAATGACCATGTCGTTCCAATCGCCATTTGATAATTTCTGAAGCCCGTGTATTCCTACTCCAGTAATATTTATAAAATGGTTATAACATAATTGTAAAATATCAATTATGCGGACTTCCTTGTTTTTGGCTTTATATATTGGGTACATTGGTATTTTTTCATTAAGAAAATCTAAATCACGCCATGCCAGCACATATTCACTTGTTAGCCATAGAAGCCATAATTCCAAATCACTTGGTTTAAATGGTGAAGGTTGTATTACTCCATTCCCCACAATTCCATATGGGATCTCGCCCTTTGGTTTTACTGTTTTACATGTATATCGGATGATTTCTTTTACAAATCTAGGGTCAGAATAAATGAATGGTAGAGCATGTTGACATGGGTCTCTTGATGCACCTTGAAAACCTATTAAATATTGATATACATGACCTTGTGATAGAATATGTTCTTTAAAAAAACTATCAAAAGTTAAATTACTTCTTAAATAATAATAATGCCATTTTAATTCTCGATCAATCCACTTATCATCATGAATTGATAGTTTAATTCGATCTCGGTTCCATTTAGCACATGATTTTTCAAATAAATCTTTGTAATTTTTCTTATAATGATTAACAATTGAATTAATATTGTTTTTATCTTCAACATAACCAAACGCAAAGTATAAGGTCTTCTTTTCACCTGAATTTAATTTAATTTTCCGTTTAAGAAATAGCCCATTATTTTCTTCGGTAGAATTAAAATCTTCTTGGAATTCATCAAAAATTCCACTTGGGTTCTCTACACCCCCACTCCCAAAAAAGTTTCTAGCATCTATGGATAATTCATCTGTTGGTTTGTCCAATGAGACCAGAAATGTATCTGGTGGAGTTTTATCTTCCAAGGTAGATTCTTTTACTGGTGTTTTTACCGATCCACCAGATAGACTCCTTGCTATAGTCGCTAAGGCTAAATTCATTACTCCCCATAATAAATGTTCAATTAATTTAAAACCTAAAAATTTTCTAGATACTAAAATGCCATCGTGGTCATTAATTTTTGAAAATTTTCTGATGAATTTATCCGTAAAATTTCTTCGTATATCAGGGACTGTCGATTTTTTAGAAATTAACCCTGCCATAAATGCTTTGTAAGAAAATTGATAAATTCTACATCCCCAATATTCAATCCAATTTAAATCCACTGGTTTATCTCTATTATTTGTAATAGTTACTTGAGAAATTAAAAGAGGGTCATCTCCAAAAGGAGCAAATATAATTTGGTCCACAGATAGACCATGTCCCTTCACAATTTTACGATAATAACCCATACCAAAAATTCGGTCAAATGAATCCGCATTTCCAGGGTAATATGTACTTAAGAATATATTTCCATCAGTTAAAAAACCAAGTCCACCACCATATTGATAACGACTCGGGTCATAATCATTTAAAAACTTTGGACTCCCTTCATCTTGGCGGACTTGTATGTACCCATAATTAGAAGCTACTCCAATTAGTCGGTCATTACCAATTTGATGAGAATGGTTCGTTTTTTTCCTCCAAAATTCATTAGTCGGTGAAATTGCCTTGGGGTCATTTATTTGATCGCAATTATATTTATATGCTGGTAAACCAAACTCATCTTTAATCCATTCTCCAAAATATCCAGACCCAAATGCTTTCTTATCCATTTTTTCACAACACCAAAAAATCAAAAATCAAATAATTATTAAGAAATTATTAGACTAAATTGTTCTAAAATGTTTTTCAAATAATTATAAACGTAAAAATTAATACACTTATTTTGTCTTAAATTATTAAATATAGATATTGTTAAGAGATTTGGTAAATTTATTAAATTATTTAAAGGTTTCATTACTCCATTAAAGTGATTATTTCAAAAGTTTTTATATTCTATATTTATTTTCAAAAATAATAAAATTAAGGTTGCTGGCTCTGAAAAGAATATCAATATTAAGATGTAGAAGTAAAAAATATAGACATTTTAAGTAAAAATATCAGCTGTTTTTCTTTAAAAAGGATTTTCTTGAAATTAAAGCTGCCCCAAGTGCACCAATTATTTGGGGATCTACAGGTAGTTTTTTAAATTTTATACCCAGTAATTTTTCCATATTGATAACTACACCGATATTTTTAGCAACTCCACCGCTTACAGTTATGTCCTCTTCAATACCGACTTTTTCAGCGAGATTTATGACCCTTTCAGCCATTGCTTTATTTATTCCAGCTGCGATATCTGGTTTTTTAATACCTTCCCCTAATAGCGAAATAACTTCAAATTGAGCGTATAATGAACATTTACTTTGAAGAGATACAGGCGATTTTGTTTTTAATGAAATTGGACCAAGTTTTTCAAGAGGGATATTTAGAGTTTCACTCATTAATTCTAGGTATCGCCCAGTACCTGCCGCGCATTTCTCATTCATAATAAAATTCTTTAAATTCCCATTTTCATCTAGCCTAATAACCTTACAGTCCTGACCACCAATGTCAATAACAGTTCTTAAAGAGGGCATAACATGATGGGCACCTGTTCCATGACAGGTAATCTCACTAATTGTTTCATTAGCAAGAGGTATTTTCCTACGACCATAACCAGTTCCAACGCAATAAGTTATTTTTGAGAGGTCATCAATACCAATTTCAGGCAAAATAGAGTCTAATAGTACATTAACAGTTTTCAAAGGTGTTTTTTTTACATAAATTACTTTTTGTGCTTTTATATTATTATTATCATCAATAATAACTGCTTTTCCAGTTAATGACCCAATATCAATCCCTAAATAATTAGCCATTTTAAATTCACCGGTTTAAATTTCACTTGCATATAAGGATGCACCAAATGCAGCGATATAAATTGGAGAAATAGTAGGTTCTTTTATTTCCATATTAAGCCTTTCTTCTAATTTTAACTTAATATAATTAGTATTTGCGACTCCACCCGTTAAAATAATATCTTTTTCCATATTTACCCTTTTTAAGAGTGAATATATTCGGTTTGCAATTGAATTTGTAACGCCTGCAATTATGTCGATTTCATTTTTACTTTCATTAACTAAATATATTACTTCGCTTTCAGCAAAAATACTACATTGATTTGTAATTGGGAGAGGATTTTCAGACATTTTTGCCTTTTTATCGATATCACTAATGTCCATTTCTAAAGCTTTAGCTACTAATTCTAGGAACATCCCACTTCCAGATGCGCATTTATCATTAATTACATAATCGACCACTTTTCCATTTGAATTAAGTTTAATTGCCTTATTGGTTAGCGCACCAAGGTCTACAATTGTTCTTAAAGACGGAATTAATTCTCGAGCTCCTTTTGCAATACACTTGATCTCTGACTCCTCATGACTTTTAAATGAAACTTTTTTCCGATTTCTGCCCACACAAACTATATTTTTAATATTTTTACTTTTAAGATTTGCTGATTTTAACGCATTTTCAAAAGTAAGTTTAGAAGCATTTCTGGGGTTTCCACCTAATGGTGAAATTGATGTTGCTATGATTTCTTTATTTTCATTAATTACTACGCATTTGCAATAACATGAACCTATATCTAAACCTGCATTAAAAGTCAAATAGCTCGCCTTTTTTTTAAGATAAATCATAAATTATTGGTACAGATATGCAATAATTAGAAATGATAATATAATATTCCGATTTTTTTAAATAATTTATTTTAAATATTCTTTTTTGCTTTATTAACTTATTAATTCTTAAAAAATTAATTAAAATTTTTCTAATAATCAAGATATATTTTTATTTTTTTGTTGGACTTTATTTCAAATAGTTAATTAATTTAAGAATTTAATATTCACCATAAAGAGATTCAAAAAAGAATATGTAAATTTGAAATAATTTTTTATTATTTATTAGAATTTAAAGATATCCATTCATAAAAATGTATAAAAATAGAAAAATAATTATCAATCATTCCACAAGATTTATAAAGTCGGGTTCATCGTAAAGCCACTTAAAATCTTTTTCATTTTTAATTTCAGTCTTAATTTTAGGTTTTAATTGGACCAATGTTTTTAATGTATTTAAAGTATCAGATTTTTTCTCTAATAATGAATAACAGCATGCCAAATTATAATAAGCATTAGTATATTTATCATTAATTTCAATAGCTTTTTTAAAACAATTAATAGCATTCTCAAATTCTTTTAAATTATATAATAAATAACCTTTATAATCCCACGCCATTTTATTTCTTGGAGAAATTTCAATTACTTTATCAATACACCTTAATGCATTTTCGAAATCACCTTTACGTTCAAAAGCTGCGCATTTAAACATCCAAGCTTCTTCATTATCATTATCTAATTCTAATACAATATCAAGTCGCTCGAGTGCTTCATCTAAATAACCTAAATCTATTAATGTCTCTCCTTTTTCAAGTTCGCGGGCTATTTTTTCTTCGATATTCATATTTAATCACCAATTTTTTCAATATTTAGAAAATTATTTTGATTTGTTTGCAAATTTTAAGGAAAAATTAAAATATTAATCTGGTTATTAAATCACATTCTAATAAGAAATGGTAAAAGATTTTTTAATTATTCGATACTATTTTTTACAAATTTAAAAATTTACAGGTAAAATCTAATGAAATTTACAGAATTAAAATTATCTGATAAAGTCTTAAAAGGACTCACATCTAATGGGTTCATTGAAGCGACAGACATTCAAGAAAAAGCAATCCCTCATTTAATGAAGGGTAAATGTTTAATAGGACAAGCAAAAACTGGGTCAGGAAAAACGCTTGCTTTTGGTATTCCTATTATTGAAAATATTGATGAAAATAAAAATTTGATTCAAGCAGCTATAATTTCTCCCACGAGAGAACTGGCTAAACAAATTTCTGATGAATTAACAATGATTTCTAAATATACCAGAATTAAAATATTGTCAATTTATGGCGGTGTTTCATTTGATAACCAAATGGAACAATTAAAAAGAGGCGTTCATATTATAGTTTCGACTCCAGGACGTTTATTAGACCATTTTAGACATGGACTAAGGACTAAGCCAAAAATCATTGTACTTGATGAAGCAGATAAAATGTTTGATATGGGGTTTTACGAGGATGTAAACCAAATATTAAGATATATGAAATGGCAAAAAGGACAGCAACAATTTATGTTTTTTGGGGCAACAATACCAGATGAAACTATAAGACTTTCAAAAAAATATGCCCCCCATGCAATTACAATTTCGGTCAGAAGAAAGAATGAAGAGCAGGTACCATCATCAATTAATCAAATATATTATATTATAGAAAATTCTAATGATAAAATTAACCTTTTGACAAGAATATTAGACGAAATATCAAATAATGGCTCGAAGGTAAAAAATCTAAAGATATTGATTTTTGTTAAAACGCGAGTTGAAACTAGAAAATTATGTGATGAATTAAGATCTTTAGGTTATTCAGCAGAGTATATTTGTAGTGATCTAAGCCAAAGACAAAGAGAACGAACATTGAATAATTTTAAAAATAAAGGACGTTTTCTAATTGCAACGGATGTAGTTTCAAGAGGAATTGATATTGAAGGAATTACGCATGTTATCAATTTTGATATGCCAGATAGTATTGAAACATACGTCCACCGTATAGGTCGGACTGGTAGGATGGGAAAAAAAGGTACTGCAATATCATTTGTATTTTATGAAGATGAATATCTAATGAGCCAGATTGAAAAAAAGTATAAAGTAAATATTAAAAAGAAATATTTACAAAAGCAGATAAGGCCATTTTATTTTTAAATTAAATAATTTTAAAACAATTAGTCCAAAATGGATAAGTAAAATAAAAAATTAGAGCATGGTTTTTACAAATTCAGTAATTTCATGTTTTACTGAATCTATAGATGTGAACCGCTTATCACCAACATCAATTTCGATATTACACATTGGTACACCTTCGTCTCTTAAAACTTCTTTTAAGATTTGTGTTGTAGCAGCAAGAGCTTTACAACCGATATGTTCAGTCAATATTGCACAGTCTATTTTAAATTCTTTTATTGCCCACACATAATCATCAATCATCTGATCTATAAAACTCTGACTTTGTCTGATCATAGGATATTCATGCCACTTTTTAGCAAGCCCTAAGAACATTTCATCGATATTTTTAGTAGATACTTGATCGAAAAAGAAATGATTGAAAATATCAATTATTTGGCTCATTCCTAAATCTCGGTCCATCCAATCATAGAAGCTAAAATCGAAAAAGATAGACATATATGGCCATATAGACCGAAACTTCTCTTCTCCAAAGCGTCCTTGGTTATTTTTTACTCGTTTTTTTGCAATTTCATAAACATCTTTAAAAAAGTTAGTATATTGTGGCTTACCTGACAAAAAAGCATGTGCTGCTGTTATTATTGGATTTGCCATACTCTCAAGAGGACATGGAGCTAGCCTCCTTAATTGGTTAATTTCAGTAAAATATTCATGAGCTTTGTTGCTATATTCAATTGCTTTTTTAAATCTAGAATAATCGGGTTCTTGACCTATAATTTTTTAAATTTTTTCTAATGCCGATTTTAATTCCCGAGCATAATAATAATATCCGCGTTCATTATGTAAATAGGGCATATCAGCAACTATTAAAGGTATTTTTCCAATTTGTGCATAAGCAGGATAACTCCCAATACCATTATCACATGGCCCTGAAGGACATAGCACGACATCAAAATTTAATAAATTTTCTTTAAACATACCCAAAAGGCCTTTTATTGCGGTACAGACATGATATGGATGTCCCCAACCATTCATTACATCATAGAAATATTCGCTACCTTGTGGAAACAATGCGGAATATAAATATGGTAATGCTTCAAAAGAAACAGTTGCTATATTATCAAAACATTGTAAGACTTCGCCAGGAAACCCAAAATGATGTCCGATTATTGGCACACCTTCTTCAGCTTTTTGTAAGATATCTTCAAAATGAGAAATTAAATTTTTCAGGAAACTTTTCAAAATTACCATTTCATTTTCTGTCATTACTCTATTTACAAGGTCAAGAGTTAAGTCACTTGCACGGTAAATAATTTCAACAGCTTTAATTCTACTAGATATTTTAACTCACTAAAATTTGCTCAATAAATGCTTCTGCTCTAGTTTTAAATCTAGCAATATCACTTAACAAATATTCTCTATCTAGACTCAAAACGGGGATGCCGATATCTTCTAATTCATGCTGTAAGAGCATATTATCGACGCCGTGTAAGTCACAAAACTCCATACGCTCTAATATTACTCCGTCGATATTTGACTCTTTAATTTGACCTTTAATAAAATCCAGTCTTTGCTGATGTTGATCCATCATTCTAGGACATGAAATCTTATTATAATATGAATTTATTACTTCTAAAAGTGGCTCTTTAGACACTTTAATTTCATTCCAGAAATATCTAAGACCATAACATAATGAATCAGTAACTATTAAACCACCTACATCTTCAAAAATTTTGTAAAAATCGGGGTTATCTACATAGCTACCAACAAGCATAAATCTAGCTTTGTAATCTTTAAGATTTTCTCTCTCCTTTAATGTTTCTATAACTTTTTCCAATTCATTATTACTATCTTCTTTTGGAATAGATGAATTTGCGATCATAATTTTACAAAATTCGCTGCCTTTTAATTTTGGTTCTTTTGCTGTTTTGAACTTGAGAACACTTTTTAGTAATTGCTTATTTTTATTAAAAATATTAATAATATCTATTAAATTATCTTCATCAAACGCTTTTTTTTGGTCATCTTCAAGCTTTTTTATTAATAAAGAATATTCCTCTTTTAGCCAAGCCAGCCCTGCTTCAGTAATTTTATGTGGAATTGACAGAAAAATTAAAGGAAAATCCTTTCCTTTCATAATTTTATGGTTCCAAATATCATACTGCCTTCTGACATGATCACATGAATTGCTAAATACCATTCCATCTAAAAAATCATACTTACCTTCCATTACTAAATTTAAAGTACATCGGACAAAACTACAATTGAAATGAGACAAAATTGAGTCAGCTAAGGCAGTATCATTACAACCAGTCCCTCTAATACGAAATGGTAGTATTTCCATTGCATATAATACTTCTTCAGGGATATAAGAACAATAATATCCATAAACTTTTTTATTATTTTTTTTCCAATTATCAATATAATCATTATAAATAGTTTGAGAGAGCTTAATAAAATCCAAATTATCTAAGTCCATGACAGTCCACTGTTTAAGTTATTTATAAAATTTAATCATGTAGTAAAAATCATATATCAATTAAGAATAAAATGGTTTCGATAAAAGCATTTATAACAAGAAGGATTAAATAAAGCATCAAATAAAGTTTATTAACTTTTTTAGTATTGTTACTAAATAGTTATTATTTCTTATGAGATTTTTTTAATAATAAAAGGAATAATTAAAAGATAATTGGATTAATTAAATAATTAAAAGAAGCATTGAGTCAAATTATTTATATAATCACTTCGTTTAAAAGTTCTACAATGTCCATGAATTTTATGTTAGAATTTGTTTCATTAATAGCATCTTGGAGATTAGTTTTGCAAAAAGGGCATGCACTGGTCAATATTTCAGCATTAATCTGTTCTGCTTCATGGATTCTGTCAGATGCGATTTCGACCGCCCATTCTTTATATCCTGCCTTTACACCGCCGCCAGCTCCACAACACCAAGCATTTTCTCTATTTCGAGGCATTTCAATGAGCTTCAGTCCAGGAATTGCGTTTAATACTGCCCTTGGCTCTTCATAGATATTAGAATGGCGACCTAAATGACAAGGGTCGTGGTAAGTGACTTTAAATTCTTTTCCTTTTTTAAATTTTAATTTCTTTTTAGAAATGAATTGCTGTAGAAATTCTGTAATGTGGAGGAATTCAATTCCATCTAATTTATCGGTATATTTAGGATAGTCCATTTTTAAAGTCCTATAGCAACCAGCGCATGAAGTAATGACAGTTTTTACCCCTAGACTTTTGATTAA
The DNA here is from genome assembly GCA_005191425.1 of Candidatus Helarchaeota ASGARD archaeon Hel_GB_B. Lineage (GTDB taxonomy): Archaea > Asgardarchaeota > Lokiarchaeia > Helarchaeales > HEL-GB-B > HEL-GB-B. The sequence goes on along the minus strand of SUPR01000008.1, from coordinate 31,451 downwards.
ATCTAAATTATGATTAATTAATTGAGATACTTGTTCTAATTGGCCAGTCCTTATTAAAGGAGAACCACAACACCATTCATCACTGGAAACAATATAATCTACTCCAAGTTTATTTAATATTTCAACTGTTTTTTGAGCCAAGGATTGCTGTCTATATGAGGAAGTACAACCAACGAAATACAAAATTTCAGCCTTGTCTTTTTGTGGGATGGCAAGATTTTTAGCCCATTTTATTCTATCGCTATGCTTTTCTTTGTAAGGGTTATGTTCCTTTTTAACCGAATCGGCAAATGCCTTTTGATTAGGCAGGGGTCCAAATCCTTTACTAACAGCATCAGCTCTTAATGCTTCAATTATTTCGACAATCTGTGCATGATGCCTTGATTGACATTGAATTGTACAGTTTGCACAAGTTGGACAAGCAAAAATTATATCACGAATTCGCTCACTCCATTCAATTTTACCTTCAATTAGTCCTCTAGCAATATGAATTTTACCACTTGGATAAAAAGTTTCAAACCGGAATTTTACGCCTGCGGGACATGATGGATCATAAACTTGATATATATATTTACATGTCCCACATCTTGTACAACAATATATTTCTTCAACATATTTATTAATTGCTTCAGTTTCACTCATTCTAAGCCCCATCTTCCTGGATTCATTATACCATTTGGATCAATTGTACTTTTTATAGTTTTTAGCAAATTAACCCAATTTGGGTCTGCTCGCTTTAAAATCTGTTTTGCAAACCGAGCAGGAGTCTTATATGGAAATGCACCAAGTTCAAACAAACTATTAAACAACTCTTCTTGTAATTTTTGCATACGTTCAGTTTCTCCTTCTTGTAATTTAGAAAAACGTAAAAGAAACCTAAATGCAAAATAATGATGCCCTTTCATAGACCTAGAATACAAGCATTTTTCAAATCTATATTTATCAATTAAATCAAAGGCAGTCTTTATTCCATTAACGACTGCTTCGGTTTTTGTTGTCATATATGTACCCATCCATGTTAGACCGCCATATTCGAGCATTGGGCCAATCGTGACAGGTAAATTTTTTATATCACCGACTTTTTTTCCGTAAAACTTTTCCATTACATCAAGATTAGTCATATTAGCTTTTGGGTCGACCTCTTTTAATTTTTTAAAAGCAGTATTAATCATATCTAATTTAGCTTCATATTCTAATTTAGTATTTGCAGAAAAATCTAATAGACAAACCCAACGAGGCTCCCCTTCTAAATATTTGGCTTTACCGTATGGTACTCCAGCAATCATTTTTACAGTTTCAATTGACATAAAAAGAATATCATTTAATATTTCTAAATGAGTAAGAGTCTTTACAAATTTGTAAGTCTCTTCAACATTAAAAGATAAAACAATCCTCCAATCCCTAATTGGTCTTCGAGGCCATACTTGAACTGCCATCTTCGTGACAATACCAGTCATACCTTGCCAACTGGTAAAAAGACCAAGAAGATCGGGCATGGGGTTCCTACTCCACCATAAATCATAATTATCACCCCAAGCACAGCAAGTTCCTATTTTAACTAAATCACCATTTGGAAGTATTGCTTCAATCCCATTTATCCATTCATTCATACTTCCGTGTCTTAAACTCAAATTATTCAGTCCATCAAGAAGTGCATTTGCTATAACAGAAGTAAATGGCGGTGCAAATGGATAACAATACCTATAATTAGTTTTTTCCAAAAAAGCATGCAAATGACCAAATGTAACACCAGGTTCTATTATGACATACATATCATCTTCATTAAAATGTAAAATAGAGTCCATTCGTTTCAAATCTACAACAATTCCCCCCTTTAAAGGTATTGTAAGTCCGCCCACATTATTTCCACTAATAAATGGAACGACAGGTGTTTTAGTTTCATTTGCAAATTTTAATATTTTCTGAATTTCTTCAGAAGTCCTGGGCATTACTACAAATTCAGGTAAACTGGGGTCATTTTCGGTCATATCATAGGAATATATCAATAATTCTTCAGGAAAATCTGAATACCATTGCTCTCCGACAATTTTTATTAGGCTCTCCTTGATAATGTCATGTTTTTCACTACTTTCTAACAATTTATCACACCCTACTAATTTTTTCATAATTTCAGCTTAAAATATTTCCAAACAATTTATACACTTTAAAAAGTTTAGTTAAACCCTTTTTAAATTTCATTTTTCCTTTTAAAAATGAAAATACCATAGAAGTCCTTTTTTCCATAATTTTAAAGAATTCTTCAATTTTAATTTTGATTATAATAGTAGGATTCTCAATTTCTCTTGTTACTTCAAAATTTTCATCTTTAAATTTAATCATAAAATCATAATAATCAGTAGATAATAAGATATTTTCATTTAAATTATTGACAAACTTTTTAAAATCAGGACTGATCTCTGTTACTGTTTTTATTCTACGATAAATCCCTAAACCTAAAATATCATCTGGCTCATCAGGTATTTCCATAATTTAAACACCACCTAATTGTTCTTGTTTACTAAAATCACTAATGTCAACTTCTTTATACATTGGATGGTCTCCAATCATCAGACACTTAAAAAGAACAATAATAGTCCCTACTTTAAGAATAGAAAGTCCTACTTTTCCAGTAAGTATATATTTAAAAAATACTTTTAGAATGCTCCAATTATTCGATTTATATTTTATTATTTTCTCAATTACATCATAAATTTTTTCATCTTTAACCTTGAAATTAAGCCTTGCCTTTGGTTTTTCTGAGTCCTTAAGTTCCTTTACTACTTGTCCAATTACTCTTTCACCATGTGGCCTGAAAATTATCCCGCCTTTTAAATATGGAAAATGTACATAAATCTCTTCACTCTCAATTTTTGATAGATTTTTCTTGGCTTTTGGATAACCATAAATATCTACAAGCATTCTAAATAGATTAGCTAAAACATTCAATTTAATTTGTTCATAAGTTAATGCATTGAACTCTTTTATTTTAGATATGGTCATGATTAATATCGCTCTTTTAAAATGATTAGATATATTTGAGATTTATATGATTTTATAATAATAAATATTTCTGATTTTTAATAGGTCTAAAATATTAATTAAAACTGAATTAAAATAAATAATTCATAGTATTAATGAAAAAACATTTCCTCTTATATAATTTATTCTAACAGATTTCTTTAATCTCAACCAATTAATATAATGTATTTTTAATAATTAAAAAAAGTCAAAAAAAACTTGTAGAAATTGGTATAAAATCCATAATATATGGATAAACAACCCCAAAAAAAATTTATAGGAGCCTATTGTTTTAATTTTTATTTTTAATTTTACGAAATAAAAATTTAGAATTCAGAAAAATTTAAAATTTAAAAATTAGAATTAAATCAAATTATATTCAAATATTTTTTGTGGTGGAATTTGTCAGATTATTGGCTTGGAGTCTTTTTTGCTATATTATCCGGGATTAGCAATAATATTGGTACTATTTTACAGAAAAAAGTTGTAAATAGAGTTTCTAATGAAGAGAAATTTATGCGTTCTTTAATTAAAAATCCGCTATGGTTATTAGGGTTGATATTTCAGATGGTAATAGGAGTAATACTTTTTTTATTAGCTCAGAATTATATTGGCCCTACTTTAATTCCAGGACTCATGGCATCTGGGTTAATAGTATTAGCAATTGGCTCAGTTTATATTTTAAAAGAGCATCTTGGTGTCACTGAAATTTTTGGAATTGGTCTTATGATAATTGCCACATGTCTAATAGGACTAAGTAATATGGACATAAATGTCGATTTAATAAATTTTCTTGATTTAGGATTGATTATAAGAATTTCTATCTTTACAGCAATCTTTTTATTTTTATCAATCATATTCGAAATTCTCCAAAAAAAAGAAAAATACCCGGGTATTTCTGCAGCTCTTATTTCCGGTCTCATGTTAGCCTTATCTAATTTTTGGATAAGTCCATTATTAGGAGTAATTATTCAAGTATTAAATAATAATGCACTATTAATTGAGCTAGTAATTTTTGTAATTGCTTGTATAATATTAATATTCACTAATATATTTGCTCTTGCCAAAATTAATCAGGCTTTTAAATTTGGTCAAGCAAGTAATATGATTGTAATCCAACAGTTTCCGATTTTAATATCGCCACCATTCTATTACTTGTCCGTTTATCTATTAATCCCCCCAAATATTTTATCAACACCATTAATGCTTTTTGGAACAATATTTGTGATTATAAGTACATATTTACTTGCAAAAAGACAGGCACAAATAGAAAAAATAAAATAATATGATAAAACGAATTTAAAATATTATAGTAATGTGTTTATAAATTCATTCATTTGATATCTAATAGACTCAATTGGAGTGACTCTTTTATCACCTACATCCAGCTCAATTATAAGTGTTGGCATACCTAATTCGTTCATTAATTCTTCTCTTAATAATTGAGATATTGACGCCATTTGTTTACATCCTAAATGCTCCATAATAACCGTAAAATCGCAATTATATTCTTTTGCAAGCCAAATCATGTCATCAATTAAGACATCTACAGAAAGTAAAGATTGTCTGTTCATAGGCAAATTCTTCCCTTGGCTTGCAATTTGTAAAAAAATATCATCAATATCTTTTTTATTTTTTATCTGAATAGGGTCATAAAAATAGTAATTAAAAATATCCCATAATTGCGAGATCCCCATTTCTCTATCCATCCATTCGTACAAGCTAAAATCATAAAAAACACTCATATAAGGCCAAATACTTCTAAACTTTTCAATACCTGGTCGTCCTGCATGTCTTTTTAGTCTTTTTTTACCAATTTCAGAGACTTCCTTAAAAAAAGCTACCTTTTCATAGGTCCCAGGCATTAAAGTTGTTGCAGCAGCAATAATTGGATTTATAATACTTTCAAAAGGACAAGGTACCGCTTTTTTTAACTCATGAATTTCTAATAAATATTGATGAGCTTTTGAATTAAATTCAATAGCTTTTATCATATTATCAAAATTTGGCTCTTGGCCTATAATTTTAGAGACACTATTGACCATACGTTTTAACTCTTCTGCATAATATTCAAAAGCTCTTTCATTATTATAGAGAGCTGGAATGTCTGCATAAATAGTTGGAACTTCTATATAATTTGAAAAAAATTGATAAGAAGCAATTGCATTATCGCAAGGAGAAGTAGGTGTAATAATAGCGTCCAATTCAATTTTACCATCAAGTATCATCCCCATTATTCCCTTTTGAGAGCTACAAGTATGGTACGGATGACCCCAGGCATTAGCTTTATCGTAAAAATATTCAACTCCACTTGGTAAAAGAGCAGAGATAATGTATGGAGTAGCCTCAAAACAAAATGGTATACAATCAAAACAAAAGAAAATTTCTGGTGGTATCCCAAAATTGTATCCAATAATAGGTAGCCCTTCTGCAGCTTTTTGTAAAGAATCTTCTAGAACAGGTAGCATATTTTTCATATATGATTTTAAAACTTGCAACTCATCCTCAATAACTATTCTATCTACTAAATCATAGGTTAATGAAATTGCATAATATAAAATCTCATAAGGTTTAATATTTTTCTTCAAAATATACACCGTTATTATAAAATATTGTTGAAATTTGCTTTTTAAATGATCAATTTTTGATGGTTAAGATATCACATCTTTTATTATTAATTAATCTTTTTAATTGATAAATTTCATATTAAAATGAACTTAATAGTTTTTCCTCTTTTTAAAAACAGATTTTCACTTGTATAGTTAAAAATATAATTTGAAAACATACGTTAAACGAAAAAATATGAAATAAAAGCAAATTTATTGAAAAAAAACTTCTTAATTGTATTTTTATCCTTTATCTTCTAATGGTCCTTGGGTTTCGCATCATTTCAAGTTCTTGGTGGGTCGGTTTAATTTGAATTTCTCCATTAAATATTTGTTCTCTTACTTTTCGTATCTTCTTTTTTACTTTATTATGGAACTTTGTCATTGCTGCAAACAGTACTAATAACATCCGAAATGCTCTATTTTTTGCTAATTCTTCATCATAAATTGTAATATCTACTTTACCACCAACATTTAGAATTTTTCCATCAAGTTTTGCTACAATATCTTTTTTATTAGCCCCACGTCTTCTTACTACCCAATCAGAACCTAATGTAAACAATTTTTCATCAATTTCAAAAATATCCATTATTTTTTCTTTATCCCCTTTTTCTTTAGTTATAAGAGTGGTGCAGTATAAATTTCCTGTCCTTGAATAAATTCTTTCAACCCTTATAACAAATTCATATCGTGGGATAATAATAGTAAATACAGGTAAAGGTTCATAATATGACCGAGGCAATTCAAGCACGACTTGTTCTTCAAGTGAACCGATCCAATTTGATTCATTGGTAAAACATCTTATTATTAACCTTCCAATTTCAGCAGTACTTGGACCTAATATTTCACCTTCGACTTCTTCATCTTCTTCATCAATCCCACTTTCCCATGCTTCTTTACGCCAGCCTACAAAACCTACTTTTTTACCATCTTCAAATAAAGCACCATAAATTTCCATATCTTTCGAAAATTGCCTTGATTTTGCTCGATGTTGTGCATCTTGTCTAACACCTACTTCTTCGCCATGTAAATCGGTAGCCCAAAAATCAATAGTCAATTTTTTATAAGCAATCCTTTTTTTCTTCTGAACTTCAGTTTTTTGTGGTGTTTCTTTAACCTTTTTACTTTTTTTCTTAGTTTTTTCTTCCATATTAGTTGATTCTTTACTATTTTCGGATTTATTTTTCTTGCTCAATATATTCCACCTAAAAATTAAATTTTTTTATCATTTTATTATAACATAGTATAGCTTATTTAATAATTATTGATAATTTATAATATTCGGAATTTTCTTCATTGTTGATTTTATTTTACATAAATTATTAGATTAACCTAAATTTTACTTTTTAATTTACCTATCAAAATGGCGTTAATTTGATAATAAATAATTAAAATATTAATTTTCATTAAAAGAAATATTTTAAGACGCGTAGAACTAAGTCATTTTTCACTTAATTTAAAAGTGAATTAAAACATTTTATGAATTAAAAAAGATTATAGAATTAAAGTCAATAATGTGGTAATACACAAATTAAAGTAAAAATAAGTTAAATTAAAAACGAAATCGTTTTAAAAAATTCTATTTTGAATCCAGTTAATGATTAATACAATTTTTTGTTCCATATCAATTTTTCGATCCTTATTTTGCTTTTTAACTTAATATTCAAGGAATAGAAATGTATTTTTAAAAAAAGAAATAATATAAAAGAAATTTTATGGAAAAATTGATCAATTAATAGAAAAAGATTTTAAAAATATAAATTTGAAATCAAATTATAACAAATCTTATGGATTCTAAAAAAAAGTAATTTAGAAATGTTATGAATTAATTAGTGATAATGATTGAAAATTTACAATTTTTTGTGTAAATCAATAATATTTGTCTTAAATATTCCAGAATATTTTTAAGTAATTTTGGCCCATTTATGACAGCGTTATGTGATGTTATGATAACAGAAATGGCAAAAGGAAAACCATTAGATGAAGCATTAGAAATTACAAGAAAAGATGTGGCAGAAGAACTTGAAGGTTTACCTCCAATAAAAATGCATTGTTCAAATTTAGCTGCAGATGCATTACATGATGCGATCAAGAACTATAGATCAGGAATTAAGTTAGAACCAGTAATAGATGTTCAAGAGAAAATTTGTAATGTCCCACCAGAAATTGGTAAAATAGTTGGCGTTGATCAATTTTTGGACAAAGGTGTTTATAAGAATTATGATAATTTAGAGTTATTTAAGGATAAAAGAGTAATTATAGTAGAAAATGGAGAGCCCAGTATTGAATTATCTATTAAACTTACCAAATATACAGGTCTGGTAATATTTATTACTCCATTAAAAACAGTTTTATGCAACTCTAAATTAAAATCCGAATTACGGTCTTCTGATGTAAAAATTTTAACCCAATCGGAGATAATTAAAATTTTAGGAGATAATACGGTCGAAAGAATAAAAATTCGCGATTTAAATGAAGGGGATGAATATGAGCTATTTGTAGATTCAGTTATTTTAGTTTAAACAGCAAATCATCTAAAGATATTTATTTTAATTTCAGTATTTTTAAATTTAAAAATTGATATTGTAGATCAAATTTATTGGAGTTATCTTGAAATAAATTAAATATCCTAGAAAATGAAATTATAAAAAGATATAATAAAATTAAATTTTCTTAATTGTTTCATTATAATTATTAAAATTATTAAAAAATTTTTTAAAATATGAATCGAATTAAAAAATAATTTTAATGATAAATATATTAAGTGACTTTAATAATGACTGAAGACTTAACAGATGATGATATCAAACATGTAGCATGGCTAGCGCGGATCAAATTGGAAAGTCAAGAAGAAATTAATGAATATAAAACTACATTTAATGACATTTTAAGGTATTTTAAAAAAATCAATGAAATAGATACTGAAAAAGTTAGACCTACTTTTCACATTTCAAGAAGTGTTAATAGGTTTAGAGAGGATGAAATAAAAGAATCTTTGAAAGAAGATGAAATAATGCAAAATGTACCAAAAAGAAAAGATAAATTTATAGTTTCACCGAGAATTATCTAAGGGTTTATATAATGATAAGACATTATCACACAATAAGAGATCTGATTGCCGAGTATAAATCAGGAAATAAGACAGTAGAGGACACAATAATTGAGACATTCGACCGGATTGATAAAGTCGAAAATAAAGTAAATGCATTTATTTTAACTTTAAAAAATGAAGCAATTCAAAGAGCAAAAGAATTGGATAAAACTTTGAAAAAAAGTGGGAGAAAAACTAAAGGTAAGTTATTTGGTATTCCAATTGCAATTAAAGATAATATTTGTTTTAAAAATTATCCGACAACTTGCGCTTCTAAAATGCTGGAAAATTATATTCCACCATATAATGCAACAGTGATTAAAAAGTTATTAGATGAAGGTGCAATAATAGTTGGAAAAACAAATATGGACGAATTTGCAATGGGTACTACTTGTGAATCAAGTTATTTTGGAGTGACACACAACCCATGGGCATTGGATAGAGTGCCAGGTGGGTCGTCTGGAGGAAGTGGAGCAGCATTAGCAAGTGGAGAAGTCCCATTAGCTCTTGGTAGTGATACGGGAGGGTCGATCCGATGCCCGGCAAGTTTTTCTGGTGTAGTAGGGTTAAAAGCTACATATGGACTAGTATCAAGATATGGTTTAATTGCATATGCATGTAGTTTAGAGCAAATAGGTCCGATGGCTACGAATGTAAGTGATTGTAAGGATATATTTGATGTTATAGTAGGTAATGATCCAATGGACAGTACAACTATTTCAAAAGAAGAAATGGAACAATATCTAAAAAAATCATTTAAAGATTTTCCAAATTCAAAAGGAAAATTTACTTTTGGGATACCAAAAGAACTTCTAGGCGAGGGAATTGACCCTGAAGTAAAAAAAAGTGTTTGGGATGCAATCAAATTACTAGAAGATTTAGGAGGAAGTTATGAAGAAATTTCAATTCCATCAATTGATTATTCAATTGCTTGTTATTATATAATTGCAATGGCAGAAGCTAGCTCCAATTTAGCTAGATTTGATGGTATTAGATATGGCTTTAGGAGCGAAGATAAAGGTAATTGGAATGAAGTCTTCGCGAATAACCGGTTAGCTTTTGGTAAGGAAGTTAGAAGAAGAATAATGTTAGGTACTTATGCTTTATCAGCAGGTTATTATGATATGTACTATTTAAAAGCTCTTAAATTGCGGACATTATTAATTCAAGAATTTGAAAAGCATTTGAAAAAATTCTCATTTTTGATTTGCCCAACAATGCCAATATTACCCTTTAAATTGGGAGAGGCAGTCAATGACCCCTTAACAATGTACTTAGCGGATATCTGTACTGTACCAATCAATATTACAGGGCTACCTGCACTATCAATTCCATGTGGATTTAGTCAAGGATTACCAATTGGACTTCAAATCATTGGTAATTATTACGAGGAATATAAAATTTTTCAAATTGCTGACTTGTATGAGAAAAATGCGCATACCAAAAACACATTTCCTAAAATTTAGAAGGTGAATATTATGAGTAGACAAGAATTAGAACAATTAGGAATAAAAATTGGACTTGAAATACACATTCAATTAACTAAACTTAAAACAAAGCTATTTTGTGGGTGTAATGCAGATTATAGAGATATGCCACCAAATACATATGTTTGTCCGGTCTGTTTGGGGCTTCCGGGTTCTTTACCTTCAGTCAACAAAAAGGCAGTGGAATTTGCAATTATGTTGGGTCTTGCTTTAAATTCAAAAATTTCAAATAAAACCCTTTTTTATAGAAAAAACTATTTTTATCCGGATATGCCTAAAAATTTCCAGATTTCACAATATAATAAAGCCGGTGGGGTACCAATAGCACTAGGAGGTCAAATGATTTTAAAATTTAAAGAATATGATAAAAGAATTAATATTACACGACTTCAACTTGAAGAGGACCCTGGACGTATTAGTTATGATGGAACAATTCTTTCATCGCCAATTGCATATATTGATTATAACAGGGCAGGAATTACTTTGATTGAAGTAGTCACTGAGCCTGACTTTGAAACTCCAGAGGAAGCAAGAATATTTTTACAGAAATTAAGGTCAATTGTGGAGCATCTTGGCATTGCAGACTTGTCATTAGAGGGGTCTATGCGATGCGATGCAAATATATCTTTATATGGAAAAAATAGAGTCGAAATTAAAAATATTTCTTCTTATAAAGATGTCCAAGCAGCTCTAAATGCAGAAATAATAAGGCAAAAAAATATCTATAAACATGGCGGTGAAATTAAGCAAGAAACTAGACATTGGGACAGCGATAAAAAAAGAACATTTACATTAAGGACAAAAGAAGAGGAACAAGATTATAGGTATTTTCCTGAGCCAGATTTGCTCCCTATTGAAATATCGTCCGAGATGATTACTTCAATAGAAGAAAATATGCCTGAATTACCAGATGATAGGATAAATAGGTTCATAAAAGAATATAAATTACCACGATATGATGCAGAAGTTCTGGTCATTACAAAATCACTTGCTGATTTTTATGAGGATGTCGTTAAAAAATATCAAAAACCAAAAGAAGTTAGTAATTGGATAATGAGTGATTTAATGCGACATTTAAATACCTTGAATATTGAAATTAACGATTCCAAAATTTGTGCTGATGATTTTATTGAACTATTGAATTTAATTGATAAGGGTACAATTAGTGGCAAATTAGCTAAACGAATTTTACAATTAATGATGGAAAGCGGTAAGAAGCCTATGGAAATTGCAAAAGAAAAAGGATTATTAAGAATTAACGATCTTAAAAAAATTCAAGAATTTATTAATAAAGTTTTTAATACCCAACCAAAAGCTGTTTCAGACGCAAAAAAAGACCCTAAAGCTATCCATTTTCTTGTTGGACAAGTTATGAAACTGAGTAATGGTAGATGCGACCCCCAAATAACTAACAAATTAATAAAAGAAGCTTTAAATAAAATTTAAAATTATAAAATAATTATTCATTTTGTTTTTTAATGATAGTTTGAAGTTTTTCGTTAATAAAATCTAAATCCTCATTTGATAATGCCGGATGGACTGGAATAGAAAATACCTTTTTAGAAATTTGCTCAGTTATACTTAAGTCATCATTTTTTATTTTCATTTTTTGGAAAAATGGCATTAGATGTAATGGAATTTGATAATATACACCAGCCCCAATTCCCGAATCGTTTAGACTTTTGACTATTAAGTTTCGGTCAATATTTTTATCCTTGATTGTCAATGTATACATGTACCAAGAATGTTTTGCCCACTTTTTCTCAATAGGTAGCCTTAATTCGTTTATATTATTTAACTTTAGATTAAAATAACTAGCATTTTTTGCCCTTTTATTAATGAATTCAGGCAACTTTTTTAATTGCTCTATACCTATTGCAGCACTTATTTCTGGCATCCTGAAGTTATGTCCCAATCTAATTGTGTTATATGCTTTATTTTCTCCATGGTTAATTATCATTCGTATTTTATCTGCAAATTCCTCATTATTAGTAGTTATTATCCCACCTTCGCCGGTCGTCATATTTTTACTTGGATAAAATGAAAAACATGCTGCATCTGAAAGATTTCCAGATTTTTTACCTCTATATTCAGATCCGTGCGCTTGACACGCGTCCTCTAATAGAAAAATATTTTTATCTTCTGCTATTTCAATTAAGGGTTTCATATCAGCTGGATGCCCAAAAAGATGTACGGGTATTATTACTTTAGTATTTTTTGAAATAACTTTATTTATTTTTATAGGGTCTAAGGTAAATGTTTCAGGCTCAATATCTGCAAAAACGACTTTAGCATGAACATGTAAAATTATGGTGGCAGTAGCTACAAAAGTAAATGATGGTACTATTACTTCATCTCTTGGTTTTAAATCAAGGGCCAACAGTGCTGCATGTAAAGCAGATGTCCCAGAATTTGTTGCTATTGCATATCTACATCCTATATAATTTGAAAAATTATTTTCAAATTTATGTACCATTGGCCCTTGCCCACTTTTATTAGTCAATACCCCAGATTTAAGGACGTTTAACACAATTTGTTGCTCTTCCTTTCCTATTAAAGGAAGATTAATGGGAATTTTTTTCATAAAATCTATAAATAATAAATATCTAAAAAATTTTCTCAATTACAAATTAAAAAATTGTCAATTCGCGATTTTTCATTATTAATTTAGAGAAATTTAAAAAATTTTTATAATAAAAATACAAATCTGTTAAAGTTTATTATTAAATTGGTTATGTATTTTTTAGTAATCAAAGAATTTTTTCTATTATTTTATGAAAAGTTAGGGAAGATTGCAGGATTTTATTTTTTCATTTTACCTTTTATTTTATTTATTATTTTCTCTATTTTTTCAAGCCCTATTGCTTCTACCACCTTTTCAAGCCCTATTGCTTCTACCACCTTTTCAAGCCCTACCGCTTCTATCACCTTTTCAAGCCCTATTGCTTCTACCACCTTTTCAAGCCCTACCGCTTCTACCACCTTTTCAAGCCCTACCGCTTCTACTACATTTTTTACCCCTAATTCCTCTACTGCAAATTTTATATTATCTTGAATTTCTTTATAAGTGTAATAATCTTCTTTAGATGTCAATTCTTTTAGCACCTTAGGATATAATAAATAAGAGACACTTAAATATCTTTGTAATGATTTTTCTTGAATTATTAATTTAAGTATTTCGCGTAGCCTTTCTTTTGACGAAAACATAAGAAATGGAATATTTTCAAATTTGGTTGGAAACTTATCTATAATCACAATATAAAATTTAAATGAGAAATTCAATAAATAGATTCCATCTTCTTTTTTAGTTAAATTTAGCAATCTAAGGAATTTTGGTTCATATGGAATAATGTACCAAGCTGTAATTTTATTAAGATCTTGAATTCCCAGATCATTAGAATTACAATATAACCCAACATAGCCGATTAATTTGGTCAAATCAGCATTTTTCATTAAATCATGAGTACTTTTAAATTCAATTATGTTAATTTTAGATAAATACTTTGTAAACGAACTCAATATATTAGTTTTAGGTGGTATTTTGGGTTTAATAATAACAACATCTATTTGTAAAGGTAATTTTCCGACCGAAACATTAGTTCTAACATCAAAATCTTTAAGTTCATTAGTCATTAGTTGTTTAAATAAAGCATCCCATGCCATTATTAAAATTCTCCAAATATTCTAACAGCTTATTAAAGATTTTTTAAATCATTTTAAGAAATTATTCAAATAATATTAATATTAAAGTCAAATCTTTGAATTAATATAAGAATTTTTCTCAATTAAATAAATAAAAACAAAAATTAGAATCAGTAAAAAAATACTTTTAGGTCATTAACCAATTGAATTAACGAAGATTATTTTGTTAATAGAAATTTTAGCTAATATAGCTAATATATTTAAAATTCTCTGAAAAATTATAGTTAAAATTTTACAAATTAAATTATTTAAAAATAGAAATTAAAATCTCCAAAATCTTTTTTCTAATTCATTTTTACACATTAGAAATTCTTTAAAAATTCAGATATCTCTTTTTTTACTGAACCAGAAACATCTGCCATTGACAACATCTGTTTTAAAATATTTTTAACAGTTTTTTCAAGTCCCACTTCATTATATAATGCCGCGGATAAAATCATATTAAAAACTTCTTTCTTAGATTCTTGTTCAATTGCATATTTTAACGCTCGATCTAATGATCCTACAGCTTCCTCTAAACAGTCCTTAACAGAAACAGAATTTTTCATTTTTTTAATCCTTTTAAAAATTTAATTTTTTGTGAAGTAATTATAGAAAAGGTCGGATAAAAACCTTCGGAATTTGTTTTTTTTTCTCAAAATAATTTTATTAGGAGTAAGAATGATTATAGGTTGTAGAAAAGCATGATATTTCTAAATAATCTATCGAATTAATTATAATGTTTTTAACTTTATATTAGGTACTGACGATAATAATTTTATTTTGAAATTCTAGAAGATACATTTTAATTTAATTAATGATTTTAACAAGGAGAATATTTTATTAAGCAAAATTCGAGAAAAAAAATTAATTATCTATTTAAAAAAAAGGAGAAAATATAAATTAGCTTGTCAACGTAATTAATCATTATTTAAATTTTTTATAAGCAAGAGTAGCAAATACAACAGCAGCAGCACCAAGACCAATAGCAAATGTACTGAATAAAATGCTCCAATCCAGTAAGAATCCAGCTGTTGGTAAAGCAATTGTTGTCTGGTAATGGATTGAATATCCTAGAGTTTCATTATATGTTTTTATTTCATCATAAGATATTAGCCATCCACTTACAATGTTCCACTTTATAATTACATTAACGTCATAATCTGCGCCATTTTCCGTCCCATTATAAGACCTATTAAGAGTTGCTATATTTCCTGATATAGTCATGTTCCAATTTGGGTCTGCAGTGTTAAAATGCACCTCTGCAGCAGTCCAATTAAACCCAATACTATCTGTCCCATTGTAATAAATTGGATATAAAGGATTACTCATGTAATAGTTTGAAGAAGTCATTTCAAGACCATTATACGACCAAGATGATGATGAATCATCTAGTACCTGAGTTGAAACTTGAGGCGATCCGTATATATTGGTCGTAGTAATTTGAAAAATTAGTTCGGTATAGTTATTTCCATCATTGTCATAAATTTTTACAATCCGGTATGTCCGCCTTGGATGTGTAGTAATTGAATTAATTGACCCCGAATAGATTTCATAGTAATCATAAGACCGCGTTGCACCTTCAGAAATTCCCCAAATATTGACTATTTGTGCAAATGAAGTACTAATGAATATAGGCTGTACAATAAAAAATAGCATTAAAAAACTAAAAACAATAATTTTATTTTTTCTTTTCATCATTGATCAATCCTACTTTTTCTTAACTTTATAAAAAATGACTAATGATAGCCCTAACCCAATCCCACTTATTGACAACGCAATAGGCCAGAAAATGTCTTGTGGTCCCATAGATAAGAATGCAGAAAGGCTAGAATAACTATAGCTCGACGTAATTGTTGTTGTTATTGTACAGAATTTATTCTCGTAAAATTTTTTCATAGATAACGAAACTAAAAAACCAGTCGAATTATCCCAGACAATTCTTTTAGTCAGATTAAAATGCATATTTAGATTTGGATCTAATACGTTATTTTTTGTGCAATTAACGATCAATAAATTGCCACTCCAACTGCAGTTATAATTTGGATCAGAATTAATTTCTTGACAACATATTGTCCAATTATCACCCCATGGAAAATTCCAAGCGATGAAAAACGTTGAACCATTTCTTACTGGTAATACAAATTTTCCTGAAACTCCTAAGTTGAAGAATGAATTAAGGTTATCTTGGTCGAAAATGAAATCACTTTTAGAATTTGTATATGAATCATCATAGAGGGTCAATAAATTTTCAACTGGGCTTTTAGTAAGCATCAAAATACGAAGATAAATATCGGTACCACTTGTATTGTAAAAAGGAAAAAATTGTCCCAGTTCTTCATTTAAAAGAATATGATATTCAAGAGGTGGTAGAGTAGATATACCAGTTACATTTCCAGTATAGACTTCGGAAAAATAATAATATCTGACATTGCCGGCTCTAACATCCCATATATTTAATATTTGACTATGTACTATAGAAATTGGTAGGCTAAGAAGAATTGGAAGAATTAACCCCAAAATCATCAATTTTTTTTTCATATTGATACCTTGATTTGAATATTTGGAAGATTAATAATATATTTAGGTTTTAGATTTAAATATTATGTAATTCTAAAAAAATATGCTAAATAACCAATAAACAAATTTAAAAATGTTGTTCAATTGTAATTCAGAGAAATAAATTTAGATAGATAAAGGTGAGATAAATTGATTTCAATAATAATAGGTAGTGAATCGGATAGGAAAATAGCGGAGAAAGCTACAGCAATTTTGGAAGAGAAAGGTATAAAATACGATTTACAAGTAATTTCAGCTCATAGAAACTACAAGAAGTTAGATGAATATTTAGAAAATTCAAATAGTGATGTCTTTATTGCAATTGCAGGGTTATCTGCAGCTCTGCCAGGGATTATAGCTGCAAAAACTAAGAGACCAGTTATTGGAGTACCTGTAGATGTGAAGTTGGGTGGACTAGATGCACTTTTATCTATAGTCCAAATGCCGAAAGGAGTACCAGTAGCTTGTGTAGGAATTGATAACAGTCAAAATGCAGCTTGGCTGGCAATAAGAATTTTAGGACTAAAATATCCTGAATTAATGGATAAATTATAAGTCAGGTCATAATTTTGAGCAAAAAAAAACGTTTGATAATAATAGGGGCTGGGGCAGCAGGTTTATTTTCAGCTTATGAATTGTCTTCGAGAGATGACTTGGACATACTAATAATTGACATGGGGTTAGATGTAGATAAAAGAAAATGTTTAGTCCCTGATAAATTAATTTGTGCACATTGTAAACCATGTCATATGCTTAGTGGAGTTGGTGGAGCCGGGACATATTCTTCAGGGCAATTGAACCTAAGTCCAATTATAGGAGGAAATTTGGTAGAATTAGTAGGAAATGAAGAAGAAGCATGGAATCTAATTAATAAAATTGATGAAATTTTTCTATTGAATGGTGCCCCCAAAAAAATTTTTCAACCAGATGAAAGTAAAGTTAATGAAATAAAATTAAAAGCTGCATCAAAAGATATTCATTTTATGCCGATAAAGCAGAGGCACATTGGTACTGAAAATGCACCAAAAGTAATAAATAATATTAAAAAATATTTAGAGGAAAGAGGGGTAAAATTTAAGCTCGCAACAAAAGTTGTTGAACTTAATGAAACCGATATCAAATTAGATAATGGAGAAAATATTTCGTTCGATTTTTGTTTAGCCGCCCCTGGTCGAATAGGAATGCATTGGCTTGCCAGTGAGATGGAAAAGTTAGGTGTAAAAACTAAGTATAAACCAATAGATATAGGGATACGGCTGGAAGTTCCTTCATATATTATGGAACCGATTTGTTCTATTCAAAGAGACCCAAAGTTTCATATTTATACGCATAAATTTGATGGATTTGTGAGGACATTCTGTACAAATCATGAAGGATTTGTAGTCCAAGAAGTCTATGAAGATGGAACAGTTGCAGTAAATGGACATTCTTACATCTCTAAATTATCAAAAAATACAAATTTTGCATTAATTTCACGGGTATCGCTTACAAAACCATTGGAAGATACTTTGAAATATGGAAAATCAATAATTGATGCTTTTACTATATTAGGTGGTGGTAAACCAATTTTACAAAGACTAGGAGACTTAAAAAGAGGCCGCAGAAGTACTTTTGAAAGAATTCAGAAAAATTTTGTCAAACCAACTCTAAAAAATGTCACTCCAGGAGATATATCAATGGTAATGCCATATCGTATATTGACGGATTTGATGGAAAGCATCGAAAAATTAGATACAGTAATTTCAGGATTAAATAATGATTCTACATTAATATATGCCCCAGAAATAAAATATAGCGCCAAAAGAATAATAACAAATAAATATCTCGAAACAGATATAAAAAATATTTTTGTAGCTGGAGATGGTGCTGGAATTACAAGAGGAATTATTGCAGCAGCTGTTTCTGGACTAGTAGCCAGTAAAGGTATCATAAATAAATTATAATAAATCGGTTAATAACCATTTTAAAATCGCAATCTTCAATACTTCAAGTATAAAACAAATTTTTTTCGAATCATTTAATTTTATTTTATGTTTGAAAAATTTTAAATAAACGAACAACGAATTTTTAACAAAATTCATATCCAATCAAAATCTTTTATTTACATAGTAAAAAAGAATATAAATAAATATAAGTAGTTATAAGTAGTTTTTCAGATTTTATCAGATTAATGTCAAAAAGGTCGAGTGTTATGGATAAAAAATCTTTCCTTCAAGCATTTTGGTCAATTTTTGTAGTGGCGATCACAGATATTATTTTATTTATTCCAACATTTATTAATTTCTATATATATTGGTGGATGAGTATAATTGCAGTTATATTATTAGATGGATTATTAATATTTTTGGTATTATATGGACAAATACGTCATTATAAGATTAGAGAAAAAGGAAAAGAAGCAACGACTTTTTCTAGAAAAATGTTTAATATTGTTAGCGGGTTGCTTGCGACAATTTTTATCTTTTTATTTGATCCATTATTTTCAATTTTTTGTTTACTTGGGTTGGATTTTGCTTTTGGAATGCATGAAGTAGTTTATGCAGGGTTAAAATTGAAAATGTGGTATACAGATGCATTTAATGCTCTTGGACGTCAATCTGAAGAATTTAAACCATATTATGCCTCATTTATGGCATTGATATCTTCCACAATTATTTTGGGTATTGAAACGCCGCTAGTTTATATTTTTCGAGCATATTATACTGGGATTCAATTTAAATGGGCAATGTTTTACATTTACACTACAACAATATTAATTTGGGGATTTGGAGACACAACTGCTTTTCTTATAGGATCAAAATACGGAAAACATAAACTTCCTTGGAATAAAGAGAAGTCTTATGAGGGACTTTTCGGTAATATTATTGTTAGTATTATTGTATCTTTAACATTTTTAGGTATTGGTTTTATTATTCAGTGGCAAATTTTGAATATATTTTATTATGTGCTAATCTCAATAATTTGTGGAGTATTAGGAGGGTTTTATGAAAGTTTAAAATTACCAGTTGATGATAATTTCTCTACACCAATCCTGGCAGGGATTACATTAACTATTTTAATGAATTTCTTTTTATTGATTATATAATTAATTTAATAGGTATTTAGAAAAGTTCCTAATTAGAAAATTTGAAATGAAAAATGAAATTATGAGATGTATAATTTGGACTTTTTAAATTTAAAGGGAAAATTGTCCGACCGCGGACCATTTGGGGAAAACGAGGACAAAACAATAATTTTTTCAATTGGAAATTCTAATGAAGCTCATGGTTATGCTTTACCAAGGGATATTGATGCTCGGCAGGCCATATATGTAGCAGTTAATGCTTCCAATAAAGCTGGTGCTAGATATATCGCACATATTCCATATTCTACTGATAGGGTGGGCGATATTGCAAAGTTTTGGTCACCAAATTATCTACCATTCGAAAAATGGCTGGAGAAAATTACAGAATTTATGAAAATGCATATCACCTTGCTGGAAAATTATCATCTCGAGTTTGATAAAATAGTTATAGTCAATTTTCATGGTGGAAATATTTTTCCCCGTAAGGCTATAAAAAAGGTGCAAGAAACTATTAAAGGATACAAAATTAAGGCTTTTGGGCCATTTGATTTTGATTTTAATTTAGTAGACCAAGATAAAGTAAATTATTGGTTAATTGAACAAGGAGTTAAACCCGGACATGCAGATACTACTGAACATTCTATCGCAGCAGTAATCGGATTGGTCGACTACCAGAAACTTAAGATAATGAATGACTTGATTTCTAAAGATTTAAATACAGCTTTGAAGAGGTGGCCAGCAATTGGAGGTTTAGGAGGTTTTTTAGAGTTTGGTGGACCAGAGTTTGACCCACTAAGGGAGCCAAAAATTGGACTTGTCGATTGTTTTAAGAAATTTAAAGAAGACAAAAAAATATTAATTTTTAAAGAACTTGGACAATTAATTCTGAACGGTATAATTGATAGTGTGGCAAAAGTCTGTAAATAATTCAAATCCGCTACCTAAAATTTCAAATCAAATGGATTTTTACTTGGATTTCGATTAATTGAAGAATTTAGAATATTTAAAATAATTACCAATAATTAAATTAATTATGAGTTAAGTTTATACCCATTTACGCCTTTTTATAATTTCAGTGTTTTTAGCTTCAGGTAATTTAAACGGATAATCCAAATTATAATGAATGCCCCTACTTTCTTTACGACTTAATGCTGAATTGATCGTTAATTCAGCTACAGTTGCGATATTTCTTAGTTCAATAAGGTCAGAAGTAATTTTAAAATTCCAATAATATTCATTAATTTCATCCTGAAGGTTTGTAATTCTTTTTTTAGCCCGTTCTAATCTTTTATTAGTCCTTACAATTCCCACATAATTCCACATAAATCTTCTAATTTCGTCCCAATTTTGAGTTATTACAACTGCCTCATCACTATCAACAGCATTTCCTGGTTCCCATGGCTTAATTTTATGAAAATCAATCCCTTCTTTAAGGAGGTCTTTACATTTTAATGCAGCTTCATGAGCACAAACTAAAGCTTCCAATAATGAATTACTAGCTAATCTGTTTGCTCCATGGAGTCCTGTACATGCAGTTTCTCCTATAGCAATTAAATTTCCGATAGTAGTTGTCCCATCAATTCCTGCCTTAACACCACCGCAACAATAATGAGCGGCAGGTACTACGGGTATCCAATCTTTTGTAATATCAATATTAAAGTTTAAACACCGCTTATATATGCCAGGGAATCTTTGTTTAATAAAATCAGCACCTCTATGAGTGATATCAAGATATACACAATCATCGCCGGTCTTTTTAAGTACATCATCAATAGCCCTAGCCACAATATCTCTTGGAGCAAGTTCTTTGTCTTTATGGTATTTTTCCATAAATCTATTTCCATTTTTGTCCAATAATACGGCGCCTTCACCTCTTAGCGCCTCAGAAATCAGAAATGATTTTGCAAATGGATGATAAAGACATGTTGGATGAAATTGGAAAAATTCCATGTTCATAATTGTGGCGCCAGCTCTATATGCCATTGCAATTCCATCGCCAGTAGCTATATCAGGATTACTTGTATAGAGATAAACTTTTCCCGCTCCACCAGTTGCCAGTACAACTATTTTTGCCTGTATTACGATTACTTCCCTATTTTCCTTGTTATAAACATATGCCCCAATAATTTTTCCATTTCTCGGAATTAAATCGACAGCGATACAGTTTTCATAAATTGGGATATGATTTTTTACGATCGCATTTAATAAAGATTCCTCAACTTCTTGACCAGTCAAATCTTTTGTATGTAAAATTCTTCTATTTGAATGCCCACCTTCCATTCCTAGATCATAGCTCTTTCCATTGCTCGATTTGGTAAAATTTACATTGTATTGGTCAATAAGTTCTTGAATTCGAGTAGGTCCATCAGTGATAATTTTTTCAACAACTTTTCTATCGCATAAGCCATCTCCAGCAATTAATGTGTCTTTAATATGAGATTCAAACGAATCTAAAGGATCTAAGACAGCTGCAATACCACCTTGAGCATAATTAGTATTAGATTCAGCCCTTTCTTTCTTAGTAATAATGCTAACTTCGGCAAATTCACATGCTTTTAAAGAAAATAATAACCCAGCAATTCCAGACCCAATTACTAATATGTCTACTTTTGGATCATTCATATAACTCGCTTATTACCTATATTTTTGTATCGTCAACTTAATTTACAAAAATAAATTATAAGTTTTAAATTTACCTAATAGAACCCTTAAAAGTTATTCAGATATTAAATTAAAACTTTTATTTTTCATTAAACAATATATCGACAATTTTTTACACTTTTATAATTAAATGGAACTTGATTTAAATATTTGTAATTAATTTTTGAGTTATTTCCCATATTTATTGATAAGTCAATAAGAAAAAGAGCATAACTATTTATTTAAAATTATAAAATAAATCAAAAAAAATTAAAAGAATATATTTAAAAGAATTTTTGGTAATTAAATTATTTCCGGGTAGATTTAATAAAAAATTGTGAATAAAAAATTAAAATAAAATTGTTTTTCCGATGTAAAATTATTGATTCGTTTCTTTCTTTAATTTTGCAAGTTCTTTTTCCAATAAAGTCCTTCTGAAAACTTTACCAACTGCTGTCTTTGGTATTGACGAAACAAATTCAACTATACGTGGCCATTTATAACCGGCCATTTCTTCTTTAGCCCATTCGATTATATCTTGTTCGGTAATTTTTCCTTTATATTCAGGTTTTATTGAGCAAAAAGCTTTTATTTTTTCGCCGACTTCATCATCGGGTATACCGATAACAGCACATTCTAAGATAGCTGGGTGCTCATATAAAGTTTTCTCGATTTCAAAAGGAAGGATTCTATAGCCTTTATATTTAATCATTTCTTTGGTCCTACCACTTATATAGAAAAACCCATTTTCGTCCATTTTAGCAAGGTCGCCAGTTCTGAGCCATGTTTTATCCTTTTCATCTTTAATAAGAACAGCGGCAGTTCGGTCTGGTTTCTTCCAATAGCCTTTCATGACTTGGGGGCCACAGATCAACAATTCCCCGACTTCATTTGGTGGTAATTCTTTTAATGTATCTGGATCTACTATTTTTGCATCAGTATCAGCGAGTGGAATACCTATTGATTCAGCTATGGGGTTTATCCAGAATATTGGTTGTAGATGAGTTGCTGGGCAGCATTCAGTCAGCCCATAACCTTGAACTGGAATAACTCCTTGTACATCTTTCCATTTTTTAGCGATAGATGGTGCCAAAGCTGCAGCTGCAGAAGTAACTAATTTTAATGACGATAAATCATACTTGTTAAAATCTGGATGATTTGCTATAAAAGTAAACATAGTGGGAATCCCTGAAAAAATTTGTATCTTAAACTTTTCAATTGCTTTCATTACTTTTTCTACATCAAATAAGATAGTGATATTTAAATATCCATTAGCAATAGTATTGCAAGCTAAAAGCAAACCATAAATATGACATAATGGGAGCACAGCTAGATTAGCCCACTTTCCTCTTAATTCTAAGCCTTCTTCAAATGGAAGTATCCTTAATGCAGTTTGTAAAACATTTGCTAACATATTTCTATGAGTGAGCATAACTCCCTTCGGAAGTCCGGTAGTACCACCAGTATACATTAAAAATGCTAAATCTTCCTCAATATCTATGTCCACATGAGGAGGATTTGGTGGATATTTTTCAATTAGTTCATCAATACTGTATGAATTTTCGATGTCTTTTGTCTTATCAATTATTGCAATTTTTTCAAATGGAATTTCATTATGGACTTTTTTTACTTGACGCCATAATTTTTCATGGCAAATCATTAATTTAATAATACCAGAATCAGTTACTATATGTTTTATTTCACGATATTTTAATAATGGGTTTATTGGTATTAGAATTGCTCCGATTTTTAAAGTAGCAAATAATATTATATAGAATTCAGGGACATTTGCTGTATATAATGCTATTCCATCGCCTTTCCTTATCCCTATTTCGTGGAATGCTGTTGCTAATCTATCGACCATATCTTTTAGCTCAATATAAGTGTATTTTTCGTTTCTATCCCAATCATAAATCGCCAGATTATAGGGAAAATCGGTCGCTGCTCTTACTAAAATACAATATAAATTTCCAACTTTAGGTATATTTAAAGAACTTGGTAGCGTTGAAGGCACTAATTTCAACCAAGGTCGGTCCGGTTCAATATATTTACTTTTGTCTTTTTCAAAAATTGGAATATCATTGATGTCATATAAACATTCAGTATCTTCATTTATCATTTTTATCGCAACTCCAAGAATAATTATTATCCAAGAATAATTATTATTTAGTAAATAAAAATTATTAATGATTAAATTTATAAATATACTGATTTCTTTAATCAAATTATATAAACAAAATACAAGAAATTTCTAAAATATTTTTATAATAGACCATTAGACATAAAGTATTTATTTAAGATTTATAAGAAACAAATTTTAATTCAAGAGATTTTTTTCTGAAATAAGCCCACTCTTCATTAATTCTTTTGTTGAATTTCTTGCTTTTATAATATTATCAGAAACAATTTGAAGAAGTTCATCTTTGTCCAATTTTATTCTAGCAATATTTTGAGTCATGGCTTTCAGACCAACGTTTACAGCTTCATTGATAAATGCATTAATGTTGTCCATCTTTGGAATTATATAATTCTCATTTATTCCCTTCTCTTCCGCTGTAAATGCCAAGCTTTCAGCTGCTGTTATACACATTTCATCAGTTATTGTCTTGGCCCGAACATCAAGTGCCCCTCTAAATATTCCAGGGAATCCGAGACTATTGTTTACTTGATTGGGAAAATCAGAACGCCCAGTAGCTACAATTTTTGCACCGGCTTCCTTGGCTTCCCAAGGCCATATTTCAGGAATAGGATTTGCACATGCAAATATAATTGAATCTGAAGCCATTGATTCAACCCATTTCTTTTTTACAACATCAGGACCCGATGCTGAAACACAAATTGCAATGTCCATCCCTTCAAATGCATTTTCAGGCCCGCCCTCTCGATCTTCATAATTTGATTGTAATGCAATTTTCCATTTATATGATTTGGATTTTTCAAGGTCTTTTCTAGATTTAGATAAAATACCCTTACTATCGACAAATATACTTTTTTTGGGGTCAAAACCGGCTTTAAATAAAATTCTAGAAATTGCCACATTTGCGGCTCCAACTCCAAAAAAAACAATAGATACATCCTTCTTTTTTTTACCTACAACTTTTATAGCATTTAATAACCCAGCTAAAGTAATAGCAGCAGTACCTTGCTCGTCGTCATGCCATACAGGTATTTGTAATTCATTCCTCGTGCGTTCTAATATTTCAAAACATTTTGGTTTTTCAATGTCTTCAAGATTAATTCCGCCAAATGATGGTTCTAAAATTTTTACTGTCTTAATAAATTCTTCTTTATCAGCTGTATTTAAGCAAATGGGATAAGCATC
Organism: Candidatus Helarchaeota ASGARD archaeon Hel_GB_B; assembly: GCA_005191425.1. Taxonomy (GTDB): domain Archaea; phylum Asgardarchaeota; class Lokiarchaeia; order Helarchaeales; family HEL-GB-B; genus HEL-GB-B. Next base: position 5,983 of record SUPR01000008.1, on the reverse strand, counting down.
TACTCCACCAAGATATTTAAATAATAGAGCTTTGCCCTCCATTACTGGCATTGCAGCTTCTGGCCCAATATTACCCAGTCCTAATACTCGAGTTCCATCAGTGACTACTGCGACTGCATTCCATTTATTAGTAAGCTGAAATACTAAATCTTTTTGCTCCACAATTTTTTTACAGACATCAGCGACTCCTGGAGTATACCATAACGAGAAATCTTGTAACTCGTTTATAGCGCATTTTGGCATAACTTGAATTTTACCGCCATAAAATTTATGAAGTTTTATTGATTTTTTCCCATATTCTAATGCTTTTTTGACTCTTGCATCATTATTTTTTATTTCTTTCAATTTTTTTCACAATTCCTAATTGAAATACATTTAATTTTCTGTATAATACAATATTTATCATTTGTATAATTTATTCTTTTTTGTTTAAATCATTTTATATAGTAATTTGATTGTTTTTATGGGAAATTCTTTTAAAAAACTAAGTTTATCATTTTTTAAATCATATTTTCCAGTTTCAGTAATTATTCCGGTTATATATTTAATTGGAGTCTTGTCAAAATAAAAATTTTTGATTTCCAAATTGTTTTTTTGAATATCTGAAACTTCAAAATATGGTTTTTCCTCAATTTTGAGAGTATATCCAAATTCTTCTCCAAAATAATATTTTAAAGAAGTACATAAAACATAGATTGGAATTTCTAATTCATGAGCAACTATTGCTAATGGTAATGTCCCAATTTTATTTATGACCATATTTTTTGTAAAGGAATCCGCACCTATTAATATTAAATCAATGTCATATTCATTTATAATATATCCGATAGCGGCATCAATAAATAATTTAGTTGGATATAATTTTGAAAATTCTTTTGCACCTAAAATCCCTTCATTTATTGGTCTTGATTCCGTAATATAAATATTTAAATTTTTATTTAACTGTTTTTGATAATCTATTACTTTAAAAATTGTAGAACTAAAGGAATAGGTCAATATGTTTTTTTTATTATAAAAAATTTCATTAGAATTTTGACAAATTTTCTGAATTGCTATTTTTTCCCTTCTTTTTATTGCTTCGATTTTCAAAATAATTTTCGATTTTATTTGTGAAACATCTTCTTTTAATTTTGACAGATTTTCAGCCTCTGAAATAATTAATGCCATACTATTTGCTAAAAGAGACATAGAAGGCTGTGCTTCAAATATTTTTTTACAACTTGCGATTATAAATTCAATAATATTTACATCAGAATATTTATTAATTGCACCAGCTAGCCTTGTTAATGCCATAGATAAAATTTCATTTGCTCCTTTAACATTTTCGTTTTTTAAATCTGAATATATTTTTAAAATAGTATCAAAATTTTTCATCTTAAACCCTAAATGTTTTTTAAATGAAATAAATAAGGTAATAAAGAGATATTTAATTAAATAAAATTTTTAATATTTTAACATCTATTCAATTTTAATTCATTTAACTTCTGACCGAGAAAAATGATCCATCAAATATTAACTTGGATATATACTAAAATCTTGTCGGCTATTCCAATAATTACTTTTAGGAATAAAATGGTCAATCCAAAAATCGATGAAGGAGAAATTTTTTCTTTTTTTGCCAGACCGAACATGCAAATTGGTCTGCCTAATTTTAAATTTGCAACTCAAATCACACCTGAAGGAAGGTTGTACACTGGAGCTGCGGAGTATGTATTTTTCATCAATAAAAGACTCTTAAATAAAAGAATTTGGACGCTAAAAAAGGGCTATTTACCGGCAGTATGCTATAATATTAAAAATGATGGTGTCGAGTATCGATTTGAAATATTTCAATTTTATTTAGACAGCAAAGAAAAATCAAGACAAATTAATTATGTGAAAATTGAGTGTATTAACAATTCTAATGATATAAAGGAATGTTCGATAGCAGTAGGGATTAAATTTCATGGAAGAAGACACCGCCCAATTCTGGCAATGAATGGTGGAATGATGCAGACTAGATTTAAATTATGGAAATATAAGTTTGAGAATAATCATGCCATTCGTGGAAATAAACTATTATATTTAACTTCTGAAACACCTTCTAAATATTGGAAAAATATTCATAAACAATATCATTCCCCTTTTACACATTTTAACAAAAATAAAATTGTACTTATTTCTGAATTTAATTATAGATTAAATTCCAAGAGTAAAAGCCAGATTATTATTAAAATTCCACATTATCCTATTAATATCACTGATTTGGACACTATCAACAAATTAAAAGATATCAAATGGGACGATATTTATAAGGAATTCGAAAAATTTTGGGACGGGATGCTTTCTAAGGGAATCAAAATTTCTTTACCCGAAAATAAAGTAATAAATACATCTAAGACAAATTTAATCTTTAATTTTATGACTCAAGATTATGATAATTCCAAAATTTCTCAAAAGGTCAATCGATTTCAATATAACCACTTTTGGATTAGAGATTCAAGTTTTTATATAAGAATGTATAATATGTTCGGGTATCCAGAAATTGCCAAAGGAATAATTTTTAATATATTAAAATACCAAGTAAAAGACGGGAATTTTATGTCCCAAAAAGGTCAATTAGATGGATTTGGTCAAAGCTTATGGTCTTTTGCTGAACATATTAAATTCACTGATGATGTTCAATTAGCAGAAAAGTTATTACCTGTTATTGAACGTGCAATAAATTGGTTCAAGAATACTATTAATAAAGATAAATTAGGAATATTACCCTCAACAAGTGCATTTGATAATGAATCAATTATCGGTCGATATACAGGACATAATTTATGGGCACTTATGGGACTAAATTCAGCTATTTATTTAACAAAAAAATTAAATAGATTGGATTTATATAAAGAATATCATGAATTATATGATAAGTTCTTCAAATCATTCCTTAGACAATTAATTAAAGTATCTAACAGAGATTTCATAGTACCACCAAGTCTTAATGTTAAAGGTGGTGTCGATTGGGGTAATTTACTATTAATATATCCTCAAAAATTGTTTAGACCATCATCTAAATTCGTTGTGAATACTCTAAACAATTATTATAACAATAAGATGGCTGAAGGTCTTGCAACATGGATGGGATATTTACATCATTATCTTACGGAACGGATTGCTCAATCATTTATGATATTAGAAGACCAAGAAAAAGTCCTAAATTGCTTTTACTCAATGCTATTACATACTGGGAGTTGTAATGAAGGGTTTGAAATGGGAATATATCCATGGGGAGACCGAGATTATGAAATGAATTATATATTGAAATTTTATAATTTCCCACCTCATGGATGGTTTGGGGTAGCATATAATACACTTTTAAGAAATATGTTAATTAGGGAAGAAGACAATAATTTACATTTAATTTCAGTTTTATCTCCAGAATGGGTTAGACCTAAAACGGAAATTAAAATTGAAAAAGCAAATACTTATTTTGGGATCATAGATTATACTATTAAATCGAGTTCTTCAATGATAACTTTAAATTTTAAGTCATCTTTTCGGAATTCACCTGACAAAATAATTATTCATTTACCATTTTTTACTAAAAATCAAAAAGCTTCGTTAAATTCAGAGTCAATACCAATAAAAAATAACAAAATAGAATTTACATCAAAATCTGAGTTTGTATTAGAGGTAAAATGGGAACTCGACCAAAAAATTCAGATGAATTATAAGCTTTTTGTTGATGAATACATAAAAAAATACAGACAAAAATACTCTCAAAGGAAATATAAATAAATAGACTTTTATTGAAGAAAAATAAAAAAAAAATTATTTAAAAAAATTAATTTTTAAAATTATGCTTTAATAGCAAGTTTAATATCTTCTTTTGAAATAGTCTTTCTTTTTGCATGTTTAGCCAATTCAAGGGATTTCTTAGTAATATCAGTTGCAAGATCCTGTAAATAGTCCATTAGGGCTAAAACAGCATCGGCAGCTACGATATTGGCTCCACCTTCTTCTTTCATAAGTCTTCGAAGAGCTGTTTTAGTTATTACTTTCGGAGCTTTAGCCATATTTCATCAAACCTCAATTTTTTTATATATTATATGACAAACTTAGTTTGTCAATAAATAATTTAAAAATTGATTATATATAAAGCTATCGATTTATAGTCGAAGATATAATGCAATTTAATTATAAAAAATATAGTTAGATGATTAGAAGTTGGAAATGAATTTATTGAAAAATAAAAAAAAATGTTTTATTTAACTAATAATATCACTTGTAAAAAATGAATACTTTTTTACATATCAGAACCTTAAACATATATATTCGTATCTAATAGATAATAAAATTAAATATTAAAGTAGAAAAATGTAGAATGTTTATATATTTAAGAGTATATTCATAATTTAAAGTATTTTATTGAATTTTCTATTAATTAGATAATTGTATATTAGGAATAGTAAATTTTAAAAAAAATAAGAATCTCAAAAATTACGATATGTCATCTTCAATAATATATTTAATAGGTCATATCGTGAAATTAAATTTAAGATTAATTTTGGTTTTTCTATCTAATTTATTCAGGGATCTTCAGTCCATTATTCAAAAAAATCGGTATTTCAAATAGTTAAATAATGTATCTTTCCAAATAAATTTGAATGAGAAAAAGAGTATGTTCTAATAATTTATATGAATTAAGTTAAGGAATAAACCATTTTGGATATATAAATTGAAAATTATTTGAAATCAAATTTATTTTAGAGAAATTTATGATATTTAATAGACAAATATATCAATATATCTTAGATTAAATAATCAATTTTAAATTTAAATTATCCAATATACTTAACAATATTTTCACAATTAAAAAAAAGTACTTTTTTAATTCGATTTTGGTGCAGTTTTGTTAAAATTGAAAATCCAAGATTTTAAACCCAAATAAATATAAATAAGAAAAATATAACAATGTAAATAATTAAAATAAATGGAATTAAAACAAAAATATTTTTTAGATTTCTTTAAAATTATTCAAATAATTTAAACGAACGATGTGTCTTTATGAGCTTAATTGAAGAATTTACTAGTTCATATAAAAATGTACCAAATGAATTTATTAATACAAATATTGAAAAAGGAAAAAAAGTTGTGGGATATATCTGTACTTTAATACCAGAAGAAATTATTTATGCAGCAGGAGTTCTACCAATAAGAATTATTCCATATGGACATAATGATACTACTTTAGCCGATGGATATATGACTAATTTAAATTGTAGTTTTTCAAGGAATGTTTTAGATAAAGTTTTTCATAATGACTATGATTTTTTAGAAGGAGTAGTATTTTGCAATAGTTGTGACCATATGAGACGAATGAGCGACAATTGGAGGTTTAAAAAAAGTCCACCATTTGTTCAATTTATGAGTATACCTCACCTTGGGGACCAGACAGCAATTAAATGGTTTAAAGAAGAGATTATTAAATTTAAAAAAAGTCTTGAAGCGCATTTTGGAGTCGACATAACAGACGATAAATTAAGATCAGTAATAAGAACATATAATAGGACCAGAGATCTATTAAGAAAATTATATGATTTTAGAAAACTTGAGGCACCTAAAATCTGGGGGCATGAAGTTGTTTCAATTTTAGGAGCTGCTATGGTCTATCCAAAAGAGGAGTTTAATAAAAAGCTAGAATCATTCTTAGAAAAACTAGATGATAAAAAAGGGATTGAAAATTTACCAAGAATTATGATTATTGGTAGTGAAATAGACGACCCCGAATATATTAAATTAATTGAAGACCAGAATTCAATTGTAGTATCAGATTATAACTGTTTCGGACTAAAATATTTCGCCATGAATGTAGACGAAAACAAAGACCCAATTGATGCACTTACAGAGCGGTACCTATTTAAACATCCATGTCCAAGAGGCTTGGGGCCAAAACTCGGGCATAATACAAGGCTAGAGATTATAAAAAATTTAATTAAAGACTATTATATTG
>SUPR01000087.1 GCA_005191425.1 Candidatus Helarchaeota ASGARD archaeon Hel_GB_B | reverse complement strand
TTATAGAAGGCCCACCTACAGCAAACGGTAGACCTGGGGCTCATCATGTATTAACTAGGTCTATAAAAGATTTAATTAATCGTTTTAAATTTATGTCAGGATATAACGTTCCTAGGAAAGCTGGTTGGGACTGTCATGGCCTCCCTGTAGAAATAGAAGTAGAAAAAGAACTAAATTTGAAAACCAAAAAAGATATTCTTAAAGTGGGTATAGAGAAATTTAATAAATACTGCAAGGAAAATATTTTTAAGTATAAATCAGATTGGGAAGAACTTACAAATAGAATGGGATTTTGGCTGGATATGACTAATCCATATATGACATTAGAAAATAATTATATGGAGTCAATATGGTGGTCTTTAAAGGAAATTTGGAATAAAGGACTATTAACAGAAGATTATAAAATTATAGCTTATTGCCCTCGTTGTCAAACACCTTTATCAAGCCATGAAGTATCATTAGGGTACAAAAAAGTTGAAGATCCATCAATTGTGTTGAGGTTTAAATCGGCTAATATTGAAAATACCTATTATTTAGTTTGGACAACAACGCCTTGGACCTTAGTTTCAAATCTTGCATTAGCATTAAATCCAGACACAAGATATGTTAAAATAAAATATTTTGATAAAGAATTAAATAAAGAAGTAAATTATATATTGGCAAAGGAATGTTTAGAACTAGTATTTTCATCTGAAGACAAATATGAAATATTAAAAGAATATTTTGGAACGGATTTGATTGACCAGAAGTATATACCGCTATACGATATATCAGATAAAATAGAACCAAAATATCACGAATATATTTATAGGACAATTAATGGAGATTTTGTGACAACTGATAGAGGGACAGGGATTGTACATATAGCTCCAGGGTTTGGTGAAGATGACTTTTATATTGGTAAGATCTATAGCCTACCAGTATTTAATCCAATTAATGAAGATGGGACTTTTAATGATAAAATCTCTTTTGTTGCTGGAAAATATTTCAAGAAGGCTGATAAAACAATTTTAGAGGATTTGAAAAAAAGAAAAATATTGTTTAGTCAAGGGAAAATAGAACACGATTATCCATTTTGTTGGCGGTGTAGTACAGCTCTTTTATATTATGCTAAAAAATCATGGTTTATAAAAATGTCTGAAAAACGGGATGAACTAATTGAATTTAACGAAAAAATTAATTGGATACCATTACATATTAAACATGGCCGGTTTGGTAATTTTTTAGTAGAAATAAAAGATTGGGCATTATCAAGAGATAGGTATTGGGGTACTCCATTACCTATTTGGAAATGTACAAATAATGAATGTAATTATAAAGAGTGTATAGGTTCTATTAAAGAACTACAGGAAAAACAAATAAACAAAGAATATACGATTCAAGATTTACATAGACCTTATATTGACAAAATAGTTTTAAAATGTCCGAAATGTAATTCCGAGATGACAAGAGTCCCCCAGGTAATTGATTGCTGGTATGATTCTGGGGCTGCGACTTTTGCTCAATTTCATTATCCTTTCGAAAATCAAGAATTATTTAAAAAATCGTTCCCATATGACTTTATTTCCGAAGCTTTAGACCAAACAAGAGGATGGTTTTATACATTACACGCAATTTCTACGATTATATTTGATACAAATGCGTATAAAAATGTTATTTGTGCGGGACTTGTAACTGATGAATTTGGCGAAAAAATGAGTAAAAGTAAAGGAAACATTATTGATCCATGGACTATATTTAAGACATACGGAGCAGATGCATTTAGGTGGTACTATTATTCAAGTGGCGAATTATATAAAAATAAAGCATTATCTTTAAAAGCTATTAAAACTAAGTTCAATCAATTTATAGTTACTTTATGGAATAGTTATCGCTATTTAAAACTCAACTTATCAAAAGAGGATTTGAAAAATATTGATAAATTTAAACTCAAAAATTTTAAAATAGAATCTTCAATTGATAAATGGATTATTTCTCGAATACATTCTACAATAAAAGGAGTTATTGAATATCTAAACAATTATCTTATTTATCCTGCAGCTACTACAATAGAAAAATTTGTGATAAATGATTTTTCAAATTGGTACATAAGAATAATTCGTAAAAGAATTGATGGAGAAGAAAAAAATTTAATTGTTGCAATATTAATCTACATATTTGACAATTTAATACGTTTAGTTGCTCCATTTATACCATTCTTGTCTGAGCGAATATATCTTGATTCTGAAAAATTATTTAAAAATCATAAAGAAGAGAGCATCAATTTATGTCCATACCCAGATTATGACGAGAAACAGATAGATGTAGGTATAGAAAATGAGGTTCAAATTGTTCAGAATATTGTTCAAGCATTAAGAAATCTTAGAAATAAACAAAATATCCGAATTAGACAACCTTTAGCACAAGCAAATATTTACACCAAACCAAAGATCGCTCCAGCGCTTAAAAAATATACAAAAATTATAAGTAATGAGGTAAATATTAAAAAAATAAATATTTTAGACACCTTTGAGGACAAGTACCTCCGAAGTAAGATAACAATAGACTACAAAATCAACCCTGAAATTGAAGATGTAGATATACCCAAATTAAAAGAATCTATTAATAAAAGAGATCTTTTTGACATATACAAATATTTTGCTACAGAAAACAAACCATTTTTACTAAACGAATTTAAAAAAGACTTCCATTTAAATCCAAAAAACATAACTTTTCAAATAGAACCAATAGATAAGGAAAGATATGCAATTGATGCCACATATAGTTATATAATAGTTCTTGATTGCCAAATGACGGATGAATTATTGATGGAAGGATTTGAACGCGAATTAATACGAAGAATACAACAAATGAGAAAAGATAGGGGTTTAAAACCTCGAAGAGAAAAAATAAAAATATATTATGAAGCTACTCCGAAGGAAAAATTTGAAATATACCTTAAAAATATAAAAAGTAACGTTCTACAACAAACATATGGAATTGATTTCATTTTGAATATTCCACAAGATAAGCAGGATAAATCTAAAAATTGGAAAATTCAAGATTTAGTAATAAAACTATATATTGAAGCAATTGATTAATTTTTTTACTCTATTTTTGTTTAAACTAGTTTAATGTAAACATTAATATAATATAATTAACACAAGTTTTTCTTAAATTATTGCCCAACCTACCAAAATTTTATTTTTTAAGGAAGTTTAATTTAAAAAATTTTCAATTTGAACCATATGAAAAAGGTTAATAATAAGGGTTTTTAATGAAATTTTTAATGAATACATTTATTTTTAGCAGTTACTAGAAAATAAAAAAGAAAATAAACAATTTAAATTGAATTTGGTGGATTGGTGATGACGGAGAACTCTGATGGCGCATTTATTGAATTCAAAAATGTATCAAAAAATTATAAAAATATTAGAGCATTAGAAAACATTTCTTTTATGGTTGAAAAAGGAGATATTTTTGGTTATATAGGACCAAATGGTTCTGGAAAAACAACAACCATAAAAATTATAGTTGGACTGATCCAAGATTTTGAAGGGGAAGTATTAATAAGGTCAAAAAGAGTTCGTAAAATAAGAAAAGACATTCATAAAATTTTAGGATATTTACCACAAGAAGCAGGGTTTCAGAGGTGGCGGACTGTATCAGGAATTCTTAATACTTTTGGAATGTTATCTGGATTGCCTAGAAATACTTTAAAAAAAAGAATTCAAGATATATTAGAATTAGTAGGACTTGAAGATGTAAAAAATAAAAAGATCACGCATCTCTCAGGAGGAATGGTACAAAAACTTAGGCTAGCTCAAGCCCTATTACATAAACCCGAGTTATTAATATTGGACGAACCACTATCGGGACTTGACCCAACAAGTAGATATCAAGTAAAAAAGATAATTAAAGAACTGGCAGATGAAGGTAAAACTATATTTCTTTCATCCCATATATTAAGTGATGTCCAAAATATCGCAACAAGAATTGGTATTTTAAATCATGGAAAAATTATGAAGGTAGGAAGACCAAAGGACCTTCAAAGAGATTTTAAGGTAGGAAATGACCTTGAAATTATTTTTTCAGAAGGGTCAAAACAATGTAATGATTTGGATAAGGTTCCAGGTGTTGAATCAATTGAAATAATTAACACAAATAAATTAATAGCACATTTATCACCAAATTCTAATATTGATGAATGTATTAATACAATTCTTGCTAAAATTCTTGAACAAAAATGTTATATTCGTAATTTTAATTTATTAGAACCAAGTCTTGAAGAAGTATATTTAAAATATGTGGGAGGAAATATAAAATGAGTTTATGGTTATTATTTATAAATGAAATGAAGAGTTTTTATAAATCTAAAGTAATGATAGTTTTATGGATAGGGTTTCCTGTTATCTCAATTTTGCTACATTATTTTCAAGTGGGATCAGAAGAAATGCCAGTTTTTGCACTTGTAGGTTTAATTATAGCCAGTCTTGGGGGTACATTAGCTACAGTTATTTTAAGTACCTCAATTGTAGGGGAGAAGAAAGAGCATGTTTATGAATTATTCTTAATTAGGCCTGTTAAAAGAAGAAATATTCTATTATCAAAATTTTTTGCAGTTTATTCGTGTCTTATTGTTGCAACAGTAGTTGCACTTATTTTTGGATTCGTAATAGACGTTATCACATCAAATATTGCCCTTAGTGTCATGATAAAAGATACATTAAAATCAGTTGCTATTAGCATTGCAGCAATGTCGATATCATGTTCTATAGGAATTCTTATTGGTACTTTATCGTCATCAATTGCTTTAGCAGCTATTTTATCAATATATATAGGTAATCAACTCTCTTTAATCTCAATAATGCCATCTATTTTTTTTCCTGAATTAGACCCCTTGGTTTTTTCAATAATCGTGGGTGTTGTAGCAACTTGCTTGATTTGGACATTAATAATTTTAATATTTAGACGAAAGCAGTTTTAATGACACTATATCACCAAAATAAGTAATAAGTATCTTTTTATTACTTAAACTAAACCAATGATAAATTAAAAAAATAAACACATAACAAATTTTTAGGAAAAATTCATTTCCAATAGAAATCTTTTATTTACAATTAGTAAAAAATAGCATAAAAAAGAATATAAAGAAAAACTAAACAATATATCTTCATTTGTAAAATAAAAAATATAAATAAGTATAACTATAAATCTAATATAAATTGGATAATTTTTTTCCCTTTTTCTGTAATTTTATAGAATTTCCATTTTCCTTGTGTGAAATTAGTGATCAATTCAGCTCTTTCTAATATTTGTAAATGGTGAGAAACATTAGATTGTGAAAGATTTAAAATTCCAATTATTTCACAAGTGCACATCTTATCTTTTTCGTTAAGTAAAATAAGAATTTTAAACCTGTTAAATTTTTCAACAGCTTTAAATACTTCTAATTGTTTTTTAACTTGTTTAAGAGGATAGGATTCAATTATATTTCTTAGATTTGAAATATAGTTAGATGCACTTATCGCATGTAAATTTTTAAAATCCCTAATATATCGCTCTAACCGTTCTAAATCTTTTTTATTTGGTATTGTCATAACAATTTTCCTTATTGTCTCACTTATATAAATGATTTCAGAATATATTCATTTAAAATATCTTTTTAATACTATTTTGCTTTTCGATAATATTTAAACATATTGATAGAGTTCGAAATAATTAAATACGTAAATATTGATACCCTATTGAAAGATATTTTCATGTGCATAAAAAGATTGTAGAAATTGATAAATATACTAATTATAGAAATTAATAAGATTTATAATATTTAAGTAAAAAAATGAAATGATCATAATAAATGATAAAATTATTCCATTTATTATATAAAATTCAATAAAATATACATAAGTTTCACTAATATTAAAATAAAAAAAATTCAAACAGAATATTTAAGGATATAGGATGCAAATTTGAAATGCTGTCTATTAATAATCTTGTGAAATATTTTGGGCAAAATAAAGTTTTAGATTCTATATCGTTCGACCTTGTAGAAGGAAGGATAACAGGGTTACTTGGGCCAAATGGCGCTGGAAAAACTACGACTATTAGAATACTAACGGGAGTCCTACCATATACTTCAGGAGAAATTAAATTAGATGGAAAGCCATTCAATCCTCGTTCTAAGGAATGGAAAACAAAATTAGGTATTGTTCCAGAAATATCCAATGCTTTTTTGGACTATTCCCCAATTAAAAATTTACTTTTTATAGGTGGAGTTTATGGCATGCCTAAAAAGATTAGCAAAGCAAGAAGTTTAAAACTTTTAGAAGATTTTGGACTTATAGAAAAGATAAATAACCGCACTAAAAGGTTGTCTAAAGGTCAGAAACAAAGACTTAATATCAGTATGGCTATGGTGCATGACCCAGATTTCTATTTTTTAGATGAACCAACTACAGGTCTAGATATTCATTCATTGCAATTTATAAGGAACAAGATCCTCGAATTGAAAAATACTGGGAAAACTATATTATTAACGACACATAACTTAATCGAAGCCAATCTTCTCTGTGATGAAGTCTTAATTTTGAATAAAGGGCGAATCATAGCGAAAGGTACGCCAAATGAATTACGTGAAAAATTTGCTCCGGCATCCAAAATTTTGCTAGAATTTGAAAAACCTTTTGATAATTTCGGATTATTTGAAAAACTTGGCATTTCTTATGAAGTAACGTCAACGAAAAATAAGATTTATTTTTATACTACTAATACAATTGATGACTTTCCGAAAATTGTAGAATTGATCAAAGAATTAAAAATAGAACCTATAACCTGTGAGATAAAACCATCATCACTTGAAGAAATATTTCTAAAGATATTGGAGGAAGATATTAAATGATTGTTCGAATGAGACAGATATGGGTATTAATTAGAAAAAATTTAGAACTTTATTTTAAAAAAGGTCCAGTGCTCGTTTTTGGAGTCCTTTTACCAGTATTTATGATTTTTGCGTGGATAATAGGAAGGACAATAAGTCCAATACAATTATTTAGTGGAATTTTGGGAATGGCGGTATTCTTTTTAGGAACAGCTATAAGTCCGGTAATATTTCCATGGGAAACAAGGGAGAAAAACCTTGAAATGACGATATCATGTCCTATTACTTTATTGGACTTGATCCTTAGTGTAACACTTTCCTCTATGATTTATGCTGTAGTTATAACTTCCATTATTTATGTATTTCTGATATTATTACTTCCCATTTCTGGCTGGATAACCATTTGGTTTATATTAGGAGATTTTCTTTTGGCTTGGATAAGCTCATCAATAGGTTCTTTAATTTCAGCTATTCCAACTGATATAACTGCAAATATAATGACAATTAGTTCTTTAATTAAATTCCCCTTAATCTTTATAAGTGGTATTTTTATTCCCCTTTCTCAGTTATCGCCAACATTCTTTTATATAGCTCTTTGTTCTCCAATAACTTATTTTGTAGACCTTTTACAAAGCGCTTGTGGTGTGGGACTGCTGGGAATTTTTAACGACCTCATTATATTAAGTATTTGGGGAATTGTTCTATTTGTTTTAGGTTATTTTCTCCATAGACATACAATATTAAAAAGATTATAAACTTAGTAAATTGGTAATTAATCTACAAAATTATCAAACCATTTCTTTTTGACATTAATCATCAATTATTCTTTTATGACCTTCAGGACAGACCCCTTCCATATAATCGAAAAAACCATTATCCCAATGTTCAATAGTCTGATAATGTTCTTTACAATATATTTTATCACAAACTGGACAATACGCATCTATCCCATCTTCTATATTAGGTAGAGCTGTTTTTTTAAGTATTGAATGAATTTCGCTAATTTTGCCTTGGTCCAATAATCTAAAAATTATATCAGCATAATCTAAGTCAAGTACCGTTTTGTGTACAATTCCCGAGTAAATTAACCCTTTTTTTCCAAAAAATTCTCCCACTTTAAAAATAACCGAAACTTTTTCACATATTGAACATAGAATTTGATATTCTTTGTCGTTAATTTTAATAATTTTATTGCCATTTGTTTTCATAATTTTTCTTTAACTAAATTGTTAAAGATATTTTTAAATCATTTGACAATATAGTGAATAAGAATTTTCTAAACTTCATTTTGAAAGATTCATTTAGAATACCTTACTGGACTAGAATAACATTGTAAAATAGTTAATATGAAAGAAAAATATAAAATATATTAAAAACAAAGAATATCTAATATTTTTTATTATTCAACTTAATAAATAATTATTATAAGTATTGATTTAATAAATATTGGGCAATCTTAAATGAGATTAAAGGAGGTACAGCTTCACCTACTTGAGTATATTGTGCTTTAATACCGCCTTTAAAAATAAAATTATCTGGAAATGTCATTAATTTGGCATGTTCTCTTACTGTCAGGGCTCTATCTTCATATGGATGTATAAATTGACTATTGCCCATTACTGTGGGTGCTATATCATTTGGATTTAATTTTTCCCAATTTTTAAAAGCTTTCCGTTTTCCTGCAGCACTTTGAAAATAAACCAATGCCTGTTTCCATTTCAATTTATAAAGTTTGTTATGATACCTTTGGGGGATCGAGATTTCTTTATGATTTGGGAGCTGTGCATATAACGATTCTTTTGGTAGAAAATTAATTACATGTTGTTCAGAGGTGATTTTATTTGATTTTAACCTTATTCTTTTATTGGAAATGAAAACGCGTCTTCTAGAGCTAGGGCATCCATATTTTTCTGCGGAAATAATATTAAAATAAATGCTTTTAAAACCAATTCGTTTAAATTCAGTAATTATAGCGTCCCTAAGGTCTCCATCAATAAGATTTTTGACGTTTTCCATTACAAAAATTTTTGGCTGTAAATCTCCAATTAATCTAATTGCATCTAATACCAATCTACCAGTAGGGTCATTATATAATCTTGAAAGTTGGTTTTTTTCCCGTTTATAATTAGCAATAGTAAAGGGTTCACAAGGTGGAGAAGCAATAATGATCTCTGGTAGATTAGAATTATTTAAATTTCTTATCAAATCTATCGAATGGAGTTCGGATATGTCAGTATTTAGTGTGAATTTACAATTAATGTTAGTTTTATAAGTTTCTAAAGCAATAGGATCAATATCAATTCCACAAATAATTTCGTATCCAGCATTTTGAAAGCCAAGAGAAAAGCCGCCAGCTCCACAGAATAAGTCGAGAACGCTAAACATTAAAAATTCACGCCATAAAAGAAACCAAATATTCAAAAATGGACGCCGAGAGAGGGATTCGAACCCTCGAGCATTACTGCACGGACTTAGCAGGCCCGCTCCATACCAGGCTTGGATATCTCGGCATTTTTATTTATTTCATTTAGTATAATCATTTATCAATCTTTAAAAAGTTTTTTCTATAAGAAATTCTGGATAGATATTTAAAAATGATAAAAAATTCCATACTAGAATAAAATTATTTTTATGAAGATTAAATAAGGAATAAAAATAAGAATATTTAAGATATATACACAGTATTTAAAGCTTTTATAGAAATAGTTTTGATGGAATAACACCAAATAAATTTCTTTAATCCAAGATTCCTTTTAAATAAAGACCGATTTTTACTATAATGAAAATAATATTAAAATTCTTATGAATAATTTATCATAGATAAAGAACATTTTTAAATCTTGTATTAATATTAATTAATGGTAATGAACTAGGCGAGGCAGTAGAGGTGCCTTGAGGATTATTCCGACCGCAACTCTATACGGCGGGCTAACAGCCCAAACTGAGGATGTTGAAGCTTCTCATACAACCACCGTTCCGACAATGAAGGCTCGCCCTTATTGCTCAGCGGTGAGAGGGTCTCTTCCGTAAGGAAGATGCTTACCACTCTCTTTAATGGACGAACCGAGCCAGGACAGGGATGTAGCAACTTAAGTCCTAACGATTGAGGCTTTAAGGATACGGGTCAGAGATAGGGACCCTGGTGCTGGTGAGAAGTGGAACTTTCGAATTTGGGTGTTCATTACCCTTGGGTTAATATTTTTCTCTCCCTTTTTTATTATTTTTTTCGATTTGAAAATATCTTGGCTACAATAATACAGACCCCTAATTAAAAAAAGAATAGTTAATTATTGTTAGAAACTTCATTTTTAGTTGGGGATTTTTTCCACTTTATAAATTTATTAAAATCATTTTCATTAAAATCATAAAAAATGAACTGCTCGCAATTTTTCTTATAATGGTCAAATAATGTATCAAATGAAATATTGTCAATAATATTATTTAGACTTATTCGCATCAGTTTATCTTTGGTGTAGGGGCGTTTAGAGTCTAAAAAGGCAATTGATTTTAAGAACATTTTTATCTCATCTAAACTCAACAATAACCATGTGAAAAATGCATTTTCAAGATTATTAAAAGATAGATAATAACAAGTATCATCGAGCATGACAGGTTTATTTTCGTGGGGAAATATTAAAGAGAAATTTGGTTCCTTGTAAAACCCCGAAATTGCTACTTTAAAAGGTTTAAAAGCATAATCACCAATTCCAAAAATTGAAAATCTTGGCCTATTTTTATAAACAACAGACTTTCGATTGTCTAAATATTTGAAGTGGCTATTAAGATATGCCCATAATTTAGGATATTTGTTGGCAAGTAATGTGGTATCATCATTTAGGGTGGTTTGAGTTACAATTATTTTTTTATCGGAATTTTTAATAACTCTATTTTTTAGGTCTGAACTTTTTAGAAATGGATATAATCTATCTTCCTCTAATTGTATAGTCTCATTTAAGCCGTTAATGTATAAATCAGTTTCCAGCTTTTTTAATACCATAATTTTTGATGCATCGTGTTTTACGCCCTGTCTCCATGTCATTTGTGATTTTCCATCAATATATTTGAATTTTATATATAATTGCATATTAGAAACAAATTTATCGTCAGCCCATCCAAAAACGGAATAAATATGGTCAGGATTGTAAAAAGATAATAATTTACATGTTTTTTCTTTTTCGCTACCTAAATCTGCTATAAATAAAGATGCATCAGCTTTTATATTAAATTCTTTTTTCGTATCAATCAGTAATGACTTAATATTTGAAATTTTTAGGTCCAATATGTTAATATTTTTGATTAAATTTTTTACTACAGAAGTTTTACATAAAATAGCTATTTTTCCGCTATAAATAGAAAATTGATCAAGTAAGCTAATGATAATATATTCAGCGATATCAAAATTTCCTTTACCGGTGATAGCTTCAATACCTCTATGACCTTTTATATTAGATTTAATAGGGATATTATTAGAGTTTAATTTTGAAAGCCGGGTATTGGTTATCCAAGGTGGATTACCCAAAATTAAAAGTTTATTAAAAGGAGAATTTAAAAATTTAAAAAATTTGTCAGAAAAATTATGAGAAAAAATATTATCCTTGTAAAATTCGATTTCTACATTAATTTTGGTCGAAAATGATTTCAATAATAAATTTACTTTAAAAATCCAATCGTATTCTTTTTGTAATTCGACACAATAAATATATTTTAAAGTAGGAAAATATTTTAGTGCTGAAAAAATGAAATTTCCACTACCACAAGTTGGTTCTAGTAGTATAGACGGTTTAAAACCCGTTTTTGAAATATATTCGCAAATTTTATCTGTCAGCTCCATTGGTGTTTGAAAATCACCCATATCACTCTTTTTATCATAAATTTTTTTGAATGAATTTAAAAAATTTCTGAATTCCATAATATCAGCGCGAGATTTAAAAAAATTTAAGATCCCAGTTCTAATTCTGAAATCTTGATTTATTTCAACAAGCTTTTTATTATTATCGATTAAATCGAGAATTTGATTAATAATCCCGCCAGATTTAATATTCATATATTTTCACATTAATTAAAATCAATTTTAAATTTAGAAATCTTTTAATGTAAGTCCAATTTTATCAAATAATGAACATACTTTACAAATTTTTGTAGTAGAAGGTTGATTACACCTAATACAAGTATATATTGGTCTAGATACCGTTATAAAACTTCTAATTTTATCACCTGAATTTAATAAAGCATATTTTATTCCAGGTCTGATTTGTTCCATTTTATTGATAAAATCACGAATATCGCTTCTAAATGAGATGGGGGCATATGGACATTCGACTCCATGAAATGGGATATTATTATAATGTGCATATAGGACTATTTCTTTTTCTGGAATATTACGCATTGGTTTTATTCGAGGTACAAAAAAATCATCAAGTTTCTGAGTTAAGGGCCCAGTCCTCCCGATCCGGTCTATGTCACTTCTCAAAATATTCATTAAAAAAGTTTGTGCTTCATCATCTAAGTTATGAGCTGTAGCTAATTTTGTTGCGTTTACCGATTTAGCGCCGTAATTTAGAGCTCTTCTTCTAAGAGTGCCACAATATGAACAAGGAGCTGGACCGTTGGGTAATTTCTTACGAGCAATTTCTACTATTTCATCTAGGGTATAACCAAAAAGATCTTTAAAGGAAAATACTTTAAGAGAAACTCCTAATTCTTTTGTCATTTGAACGGCTAGTTTAATACCTTCTTTTCGATACCCTTTTATTCCTTCATCGATCATAATAGCTATTAATTTTGATTTAGTAAATTTACTTTCAATTTTATTTAGTGCGTATAATAACGATAGACTATCTTTACCCCCCGATACACCTATCGCAATTATGTCATCTTCTTTAAGTAATTTATATTTATTGATGTTCCTTCTTATTCTCCGTTCAAAACTTAAAATAAAATCTTTTTTACAGAAATATAACCCGGAGTGTTTTTGAAAATATACAGCATTTTTTACTTTACAGATTGAACATTTTGTCGTTTTCTGCTGCACCATTAAAAAATAAATTAAAGAAATTCAAAAATATTGTAATTTCCAGTCATGACCATCCAATAAATTGATAACGCAATATTCGATATCAAAAGAAATATCGCGATCCCTCGAATAACCCATATTATCGTCTTTTTATAGGTCCATGGAAGTTTTTCTTTTTTAACCTTATCTTTTTTATTGCTAGAACCATTTGTTTCAGTTTCTGTATCCTCTTTTTTAGGAGGAATAGGATATATTTCACCAGGTTTAGAAATTAAGTCCACGATTAATCGATCACCATCAAAAAATGGTATCGGAAGTAAATTCATAAATGCAATACCCCACGATAGTAACCAAATATAGAAAAACGATTCAAATAATGGGTTCTCATGAGGGTCAAGTGCACCATATATATATTTACCAAGTCCTACAGGTGGATAATAGTCATAAGAATAAATACCATACCACCCAATAGTTTTGTTTGTGATAATGTAAAAACTAAACTCATCCAAAGACATACGAAATGCACTTGTATTATTAACAATTATCCTGCATTCTATTAAAAAATTTGTGCCAATAAATTGGCTTAAATTTACAGATGATGATGATATATTTATATATTCAAAATTAATCAATTGTGTATTATCAAATTGACCTAATAAATAATCATTAGAGGGACTACTTCGATTTTTCAAATAAATTGAGATGTTATTATTTGAATTATTAAAAATACCAGTAATATTTACCATTATTTTTGTAATTTCATTTTTATAAATAGTCGGATATTTACTAATATTCAAGTATAAAGTAATGTTTAACTGGTTGGAACTAGACTCAAAATTTAATTTTGAATTATCAATTTCTTTTAACATATTTACATTTAATTGCGTTAAATTAACGCCTGTAACTATAGATATCTTGGGCTCAGGTTGAAATCGACACCTTGATAGCCCTGTCGATAGGTATGAAGGGTTAAAGCCTGTTTTTATTAACTCATTACGGTAAGTATTTGAAAGTATATTAAATATAGAAAAATTTGCAATTTGTAAAGGCTTAATTTTACTGATTTGATTGTCAAAACCAGCGTTATTGGTAATGGAAGTACCATTGACTTTAATTATAACATCTTTGGGCTTTAAAATTCCAAATGAAGGCCCATAAGGGACGACTCTTTTAATTTCGATTCCAACAGGCGCTACAGAATACATATTAGATATTATCAAAAATACAAAAAAACCAACCACGAAGTTTGAATATGAACCAGCCGCATAAATACTTAGACGCCCTAATTTTTTTCTTTTTGCTATTTCATGTTCGTCTACTTCTACAAATGTAGCAAATAAAAAAAGTAAGATCATTACCCCTACAGATTTTAATTTAACTGACTCTAATCTTGCCGCAACTCCGTGTGCAAATTCGTGTGACACTGCAATTACAGCTATTGCAATTAATACATAAATTAAAGGCATCCCTGACACAGTTATACCAGGAATTAAAGGGACTACAGCATTTGTTGGCTGGGGATTTATAATAAGCT
>SUPR01000086.1 GCA_005191425.1 Candidatus Helarchaeota ASGARD archaeon Hel_GB_B | reverse complement strand
AATCCTCGTCCTCAATTAATTCGACTGTTTTGTTATTTAATAATTGTAATAAATAGTCCCTAAATTTTTCATAGAAATTAAAATTCTCATTAATATATTTTTCTAAATCATCTAAATTTGTTAAAGAAATAATATACATCTTATTAATTGGTCTTATTTCATTTTCAAATTTATTAATCCAATCTATTAGTAAATCATAATATTGTTTTGTTTTCTTTATAATTTCATTTTTTTCTGATGAAAAATTTAATTTATCAATTAATATTAATGGCACTTCAATCAATATTCTTCCAGCTGATTCGTCCTTTAAAGATTTTTTTCCAATTTCTGCAAATCTCATCTTTTCTATTACCTTTTATATTTGAATGACAATAATGTCAGCTAAATATTTATAATAACTGATTTTTTATTATACCCTAATAAATTAAATGATCTTTAGAATTAAATACCTTTTAATCTTCTGATAAATTAATGAAATAGGTAATTTACAATGAGTAATGATGACCCCGAACTGGAAAAAATTAGAAAAAGAAAACTTAAGGAATTATTAAGATATTCCTCACAGAAAACTGAAGAGACAGTAAAAAAAGAACCGGTAAGATCGGAGATTATTAATTTAACAGATCAAAATTTTGATCATATAATATCCAGTACAGAAAAATTAATATTGATAGATTTCTGGGCTGATTGGTGCTATCCTTGTAAAATGATGGCAGTACCATTCCACAATTTATCTTATAAATATCCACAAGTACAATTTTGCAAATTAAATACGGAACAAAATAGAAGAACAGCCTTACGACTAAATGTACAAAGCATACCAAGATTTATTTTCTTTAAAAATGGTAGGCCAGTACATCAAGTAGTTGGAGCTATCGGTGAGATGGGCTTAGACCGCGAAATTCAAAGAATGCTTGCAATTTATCCTAGTTAAAACATAAACAATTAATAAAAAGTTAGAAAATATTCAGAATACAATAATATTAATTTTATTTGTTTTTATTCATTTTTAACTAATTATAGCAATATTTTTTGGATATTTTCCATATTCATTTAGTTATTTTTCTGATTACAATTATCTTCTGTAGCATATTTTATATTTAATACATAGAAATTGTAGTATACTCGAAATTTTTATTTATAGGCATTTCCTAGTCTAAAAAATAATATTATTTTCTATAAATTGGTCATATTTTTAATTTATATAGGATTTGTTCAAAATAGAAATTACTACTGCTTTAAATTGATTAAAATCTTCTTGTTTTTTATTTTAAATGTTCAAATTTCTGAAAAAACCTTTTATATAAAAAGAATTTAAAATTAATAACTAAATTAATGGTCTACAAAAATCAATTCAAAAATTAACAAGAAAGGATAGTGAAGATTAATGAAGGAATATTCAATTTTCACAAAAGAAGAGGAAGAATTTAGAAAGTCAGTACAAGAATTTATAAAGGAAAAAATTAAGCCATATTCAAAAGAAATAGAACAGACAAATGAAATTCCCAATAAAATTTTCGAAGAAATTGGTAAAAAATATTTTGGATTACCATTTCCTAAAAAATATGGTGGTTCTGAAAAAGGAGTTTTATATCATTGTATTGTAGTCGAAGAGTTGGCACAGGTAAGTGCTGCTGTTTCTATGGCAAGGAATGCAACAATTTATTCTGGAGTAGTAATAAATATTGCAGGAACCCATGAACAAAAAGAGAAATTTTTGAGGCCTATAGCTGAAGGAAAAACTCTTGGGAGTATATGTATAACTGAACCACAAGTTGGGTCTGATGCTGCAAGGATGGAAACCAAAGCAGTATTAGAAGGAGATGAATGGGTTATAAATGGAAAAAAACGATTTATAACAAACGGTGGCCTTGGGCAGCATGTTTTGTGGGCAATAACAAACTCAAATGCATCAAGACCTCAAAAAGGAATGAGCGCATTTATAATACCTAAAGGAACGCCGGGATTAACTGTTGAAAAGCGGTTTGATTTAATGGGGATGCGTGGAGTTCATAACGTTAAGTTAGACTTAAAAGATGTTAGAGTACCTAAAGAAAATTTGTTAGGAAATCTGAATGAAGGGTTTAATATACTAATGAAAATGTTTGTTACTGAGAGGGCAACTGCAACTGCAGAAGCTACCGGTTTAATGTTGGGTGCCATTAAAACAGCTAAGGAATATGCAAAACAGAGAGTTCAATTTGATAGGCCAGTTTCCAAATTTCAAGCTATAAGACACATGGTCGCCGATATGGTAACAAATTGCTATGCAGCTAGGTTAATGCTTTATCATCTTTGTAAAGACATTGATGCAGGTAAAAATCCGTTTAAAGAGGCAGCCATGGCTAAATTATTTGCAGCTAGCAATGGTATTCAAATATGCTTAAATGCTATTCAAATTTGTGGTGGAGATGGTTATACCAAAGATTATCCTGTAGAACGATATTTAAGAGACATGAAATTAATGCAAATAGGCGGAGGTACAGACCAAATCCAAAGATTGATTATTGCTAGAGAAGAATTGGGTAGATAATTCATTCAAACTCTTTTTAAAAAATTAAAAATTGATATTTAATTCTAAAATTTTTTTCAAAAAATTAGTTTTAATAAATTTTAGACTATATTTATAATTAAGTCTATTTGTCCAGAACAAAGTAAAAATCGGTAATCTTACCTTCACGCTTTTCTTTAGGCTTAAATTGGACTTTAACTCGTGTGCCTTTTTTCATATTTTCTATCTTATAATCAGCTTCGTCCATAACTATGGTATGCCGAATTGCCATGTCCATTCCGTCCATTTTTATAAATGCAATTGAAATTGGGACTTTATCTGTAAAAGCACTGACTCCAAAATGAGCAATTGTACCCGCTATAATTTCCCCTTTACCACTTAACTCAGTCCATTCACATTTTGTATAACATTTATTACAATATAATCTAGGAGGAAAATATCCAAATCCACATTTCGTACATTTAGTACCAAATAGTTTGGCGTTATCTCTAATTTCTACAAAAAATTTTGATAGTTCACCAACTGAATATTTATAATGAATGATCATTTCATCATAATATTCATGGAAATTTGGGTCTTTGTTTAATTGATCAATTTGAGCCAATAATTTTTCTTTAAAATCTTTTTTCGGAACATTATTCATTTATTATCTCTCCATTATAATACATACACAATAAGCAGTAACTGGGCCGCCAACACTATGTAGAAGTCCTTTTTCAGCATCCGAAACCTGTCTATGGGACTCTCCTCTTAATTGTTTAACAATTTCAGTTGCTTGATAAATACCTGTAGCTCCTACAGCATGCCCGCAGCCTATTAAACCTCCAGATAAATTAACTGGTAATTCGCCACCTTCTTCAACGATGCCTTCATCAATTAAAGTATAACCTTTTCCATGTTCAATAAATCCACAGTCTTCGTAACTTAGTATTTCTTGTCCTGTAAAAGCATCATGAAGTTCTGCAACATCTAATTCTTTAAGTGGATTCTTAATATTAGCCATTTTATAACATTGTTTGCTTGCATAAACATTTGAAGTCAAAGACCATAGATTTTTCCGAAGTCCACCAAAATTTGAATCATTTCCCGCCCCAATTCCAGTTATCCAAATGGGCTCATTTCCACTATTTTTACATATTTCCTTTGCTTTCTCTTCAGAGGCTAAAATCATAGCAGCAGCACCTTCACTATAAAGACAACAATCTAATTTTTTAAAAGGTTCTGAAATATATCTTGAATTTAAAACATCTTCAACGGTAATTTTCATAGGAGATTGCGCATTTGGGTTTCCTATAGCATTCCCATGGTTTTTTACAGATACTCGTGCCATAGATTCTTCACTTGGATTTCCAAACTTCTCAATATGTGCCCTTACAGGTAATACATAAGATGCTGCTGGAAATGAGCCAAGTGGTCTAACAAATTCACAATCCGCACTATAACTTATCGCTTTAACAAGTTCAGGAGTACGAGTATCCGTATTTGGATCCCAACAATCATTTGATTTCTCCACTCCTAGACATAATACTACATCTGATAATCCACTCGCTACTTCCATATATGCTGTTCTTATAGCATACCCACCCGTCGCTCCTCCAGTAGTCACTCGAGTTCCTGGTTTTAAAATCATCCCAATATAATCATGGACTATAATATCCGGCATAAATTGCCTCTCAAAAAAATCATTGTAAATACCATAAACTGCTGAATCAATGTCATTTATAGATAAATTTGCATTTTCAAGTGCCATTTTCGTTGTTTCAAATGCCATTCTATAATATGTATAATGTGGATGACGAACTCTAAACGGAAATGCACTAATCCCAACTATTGCAACTTTTTTCGGCATGAATCATACTTTATATTCATATATATTAAAATTTTAGCATTGTATTCGAGAAAATGGTCCAAAACAAAATTAATATTAATAAAATTGAAATTTTATAAAATCTTTATATAGTTAAATTATTTAAATAATTTAAATTCTCTCCAAAAAATATAAAATCCGGGGAAATCTTTTGATATTGATATATTTGAGGGCATATAAATAATATTAAACAAGGATTTCTGGAGAATATTAAATATAAATTTCTAATTAAAAAATTCAATTTCAGTCTTTAGAATAATGTTGAAATTCTTATAATTTGTTTAATTTTTAAAAGCAATTTTAACTTGCCCAATATAAAAGAAAATAAACTTGATATTTATATAAAAGACCATCTTCAAAAGATTATTAGATTTTAAAGGGAAGCGTTTTGTGTCTACTTAAAAAGCAATTTTAAATTCCTATTTTACTATAAAAAAAATTTTGAAATTGGTAAAAGAGATACTCAAAAATGTTATGGTCTATCCTTAATTTATCCAAATATTTGTTTATCTATTGTTTAAATTCGTATCTATTGTTAAAAAGTTTAAATCTTAATGGTTTTATTTAAAAATTATTATTTTTCATCTACAATAGAATTTAAAAAATTCTTTTTTCGCAATTAATCCATCATTATTTATTTACTATATTTAATACGCTTCTATTGTATTGTTTACTATATATTTTTTCATTTATCGTTATTTAGATATCCTAAAAGTTTTTTATTATTCAATCTTCTTTGTATAATCTATTTTTATTGATGTTCTCTTTTAATTTAATAAAATTCAATATATTGAACTTTAAGTGATAGAATAATTTTTAAACTTATATTAAAAGACTAATTTTAATATATGAATAATTTAGATTAATGCTGTATTTGTATAAATAATATATTAATTATTGTTGAGAAATATATGAAGTCAAAAAATACAAAAATTTTAACACTTTCGCTATTAATTATATTAACTCTCTCTTTCTATGCGATATTATACTTAAATATATCCAATGTTTATTTTTTGAAAACTAATAATCAAAATAAGGAAAATAATGATAAAAATAAAATAATTAAATCAGCTTCATCTTCGTCCTCGAATAATATGTTGTATTTAGATAAATTAAATATTACATGGGGCGGTACATCTGACGATATTGGCACTGTTGTGGCATTGGACAATAAGAATAATCTATATCTGAGTGGATATCCTCATAGTTATGGAATAAGCGATTATGACGCATTTTTAGTAAAGTATGATCCTGTAGGTATTCTATTATGGTATATTACATGGGGTGGCGAGTATTCTGATGCTGGCACTGGTGTAGCAATAGACAGTGAAAATAATATATATCTCTGTGGAGAAACTGGGAGTTTTGGATCGGGTGGATATGATGTATTCTTGGCGAAATATAATTCTAATGGGGTTCAGTTATGGAATATTATGTGGGGTGGTGCATCTGACGATGAAGGTTTTGGTGTGGTAGTGGACATCGCGAATAATATATATATCTGCTGAGAAACTATGAGTTTTAGAGCAGGAAATGCCGATGCATTTCTGGTAAAATATAGCACAAGCGGTGTCCCGCTGTGGAATACTACATGGGGTGGAATAAACTGGGATATTGGCAATGCTATAGCAGTAGACAGTGAAAATAATGTATATCTCTGCGGATATACTGCGAGTTTTGGAGCAGGTAGTGATGATGCTTTTTTGGTAAAATATGTGCGATATGGAGAAACAAAATTCCAGTTATCATTTCCAGTATATATAATCTTAATCGTATTAGGAATTGTAGCAGGAGTAAAACTTGGATCAGTAGTAGATTATAAACATAAGAAAAAGTTAAAATAAAAAATTTATAGAAAAAAGAACGAAATGAAAACTTAAGGTCTAAAAAATAAGATAAAATCCAATAAAATAGACAAAAATCATGACTATTATATTTACTTGCTCACGAAATATAAATATTCAATATATTTTTCTATTTTTTATAAAAGTTTGAGTTTTTTAGCTTAGAGTCCTAAAATATTGAATTTAAATAATATTGTCCAGGTAATTTAAATTCTTATTAAATATTGTTAAATGGAAATATAAAATTTGGACTTCGTTAAACTTAATATTCATTATTTCAATGATGGTTAAGTATTCATATTTCAAATTGTGATATCTTCAACTGTACAATAATTCATAATTTTTTCGTAAATTGGGGAGCACTGATTATATTATCATTACGATTTAAAAAAAATAGTAATAATTACAAATATATTGCTTGGGTTTGAATTTTACTCAATAGCAACGGTGATTTCAATATTTACTAATCTCTAGCTTAAGAAAATCAAATTCAATATGAATCTAAAAAGTATTAGATAAATACAGTTAATTTCAAAATATTTATTTTTTTAAACTAAGAATTTCCCGTGCATCACTTACATCTGCAACTTTTTTACCTAATTCTCTAATGATTCTGGCAATTTTTCCGACCAATTCCGAATTACTGTTTGCAAGAACTCCTTTTTCTAAATATACATTATCCTCAAATCCTACTCTAACATTTCCGCCCATAATTATACCCATTGTTCCAAGTGGAATTTGATGTTTACCGATTGCAATAACTTGCCAAGTACAATTTACAGGAAGTGCTTCTTTCATTATTAACAAGTTTTTAGGAGTAGCAGGGACGCCCCCGGCAGTACCTAAAACAAGGGAAAATTGTGGCGGTGAATTAAGATAGTGTTTTTCTATTATTAATTTCTTAGCACTTTCAATATGTCCCAATTCATAAACTTCTAATTCGGGTTTAATATTTAAATCTTGCATTATTTTTGCGAAAGTTTCTATTAATTCTGGAGGGTTAGGAAAAATTTTTGACCCAAAATTTAAGCTTCCAGTATTTAATGAAGCCATTTCTGGTTTACATTCAATTACAGGTTTAATCCTATCCAATTGTTCTATGCCATTAATTGTAGTAGCGCCACCACCAGTAGTAATTTGACAAATTATATCGCACTTCTCTTTAATTAATTTTAAGTATTCTTTAAATATAGGTACACTCTCTTTACCACTAATAGGTACACCTGTTTCGGGATTTCTGGCATGTAAATGTATTACTGATGCCCCAGCTAAATAAGATTTATAAGCTTCTTCAGCAATTTCTTGTGGGGTATAAGGAATATTTGGATTATTTTTCTTTGAAGGAATTGACCCGGTTATAGCAGCTGTAATAATTACTTTATCTTCCAAAACACTTCATCTCCTTCACAATATACTTGATAAATAGAACCAGATTTAATAGCAAGGACTTCTTTAACTTCATTTTCTTGATCTAGCAAAAGAAAAACGTCTTCATTAGTTTCTAAATAGAGCGAATTATTATCATCTTTACTGTCTCTAACAAATTTCATTTCACTTTTAATAATTATCTTATCCCCAAATTTTAAAGGTTTAATAAATTGTCCTTTTTTCTTTTTTATCAATTTGAAATTATAATTGGGAAAAAGTAACTTAACAATACTATTAACACCAGAAATTAGGCCAATATTTAAAGCTCCATGACTAATATTCTTTTTATTAAATAGTTTTGAAGGTAAGTTAGAAGCAAAAACTTCGCTACAATGTAATGGATTAAAGTCATTAGAAAGATATGCAAAAATTAAAACCATTTTTGATGTAATTGAAATAATATTACTTTCTACATTAATAACATTTTGATTATTAAAATTAACTGATTTAATGTATTCCATTATTGCTCTTTTTTTATAGTCAATTAATTTTTTAATATCTTTTTTCAAATTGTTTATATCAATATTTTCAAGAAATTTTGGTAAAAAGAAATGAACTTCCTCTTTAATTTGATGTTTTTCTATATTATCGGGCCTGCTTTTATTTAGTACGCTTGCAATTGCGCCTGTCTTACCAACCAATAATTTCTTTTTATCATATTTTATATTGTTATTGACCAAATAGATTTTTTGACTTATCTCTACAAAATATCTTGTCTTATTATGTTTCATTTCAGTCCATTTTTTTATAATCTCTGATTGAACAATTATAAAATCATTTTCTTTTACAATATGATAAAATTCAGCCTCTTTTTTTTCAATTAAAAAAATACCAGCTCCTAAAAGATAAATTCCAGTTAACCCAGAAATAAAGCTGAGTAATAATGTCCCTCCTGCTATCATAGAGTCTAAATTATTTGAAATCAATATAAAATTATTAGTTAAAAGAATAAAAAGTAGTATTAATTTATTTGATATTTTAATTTTCATAGTACTTTTATTTCCAATTTCAATATCATCCCAATACACCGGCTCTAATTCTAAATTTAATAAGTTATTTCGCAGAGTTTGTTCAGATATGTTATCTAAAACTGCTGGAAAATAATAATCTGACTTTATTTTAATTACATTTCTCATTTTATAATTTCAGTCCTTAAAATATTAAATTACCGCTTGTAAATAACATTATATTTTATTTAAATGAGATTCATTATAAAGATAATTGTTTTTTAGATAATTCATATATTTTAATGATAATTGATTATATTTCGAGCAAAATATTCATCGAAATATCAAAGAAATAAATCAAAAGTTTAATCTAAAAAATGAATTGACATAATAATCTAAATTTTAAGAAATTTATTCAAGAAAATTTTATATGATGTTTTTACCTTTATAGATTTATGTCACGCCTAAAAAAGAATTTTAAAAATGGATTAATTAAAATAATTTTAGCAATAGGAATAATCATTGGGTTCATATTAATAATGTTTACAAGTAATATTGGGCCATGGCTCCAAACTCCTAACCTTAAAGGCCCTTATTTGTCATGGACAGAAGATCCGAAAACAACTATGACAATTAGTTGGGAAACACCAATTCCTACGAATGGTACTGTTCAATGGGGTGAGAATATAAGTTATGGAAATATAAAAGCAGGTACACCTTCTATTGGTAATTTAAGAAGCGTGACATTAACTGGACTTGAGCCAAATAAGATATATCATTATAGAATAATTTCAAATATAAAAAATTACTCTCAATTATTAATAGACCATCAGTTTAAAACCGCTCCTAATTCCACAATACCTTTTACTTTTCTGGTTTATGGCGATTCAAGGCCGGACATTTTCGGAAATAGTGCTCATGGTAGAATATGTAAAAGGATGCTCAAGACTGAACCAAATCCAGCTTTTGTTTTACATACAGGCGATATTGTATTCCAAAGCAATCTCGAGTATCAATGGGATCGATTTTTTTGGGAGGCAAAAGATATTATGGCACGGGCACCCTTTTTTACCACACTAGGAAATCATGAATATAATGAATATAGTGGTGATAATGGAAAACATTATTTTAATTTCTTTAATTATCCAAATAACGAATGGTATTATTCATTTAATTACAGTAATGTGCATATTATTTGCTTAAATTTATCTGTTTCAAATGTACATATTTCAAGTGCTCAAAAAGCGTGGTTAATTAACGATTTAAATAAAGCAAATTCTAGTTCGAAAATTAATTGGATTATAATCTTTTTTCATGTCCCACTGTATTCGTCAGGAGGATACGGAGATGACCCTTATGAAATTCAAGACCTACAACCAATTTTTACGCAATATAAAGTAGATTTAGTTTTTAGTGGACATGACCATCAATATGAACGAATTTTCGTGGACGGAGTTCAATATGTCGTTACAGGTGGTGGTGGTTCTGAAAATGAAGTATATATTGGGAGTGAAGCAGGAACTCAATATTCTGAAAATATTCATCAATTTTGTTCTGTCGAAGTAAATAATTTAACTTTAACAGTAAAAGCATATACTTCACTAGGTATATTATTTGACCAATTTACTTTAAATAGTAATCATCCATAGAATAGGTGTTAAAAATGTATCAAATAAATGCTTCTTTCTTTTTAATTGGAGCTTTAATATTCTACGTAATTAAATTCACTTCGGAATTAAAATTAGGGGATGAAAAATCATTAGAAATTCAGCCAAAAAGAAATGTTGGTACTGTATTTTATTTATGGGTTGGATCTATCTTTTTATTTGCAGCAGCAAATCTAATTCAAACAATGATGCAAATAGCAATATATTCATTAGCTCCCATGCATGGTATAATTTATATTATTCCAACAATTATTCTGTTAATTCATTCAATAATTTTTATAATCCCATCATTCATTAGACCTACTGTCAACTTTTTATTAGGAATTGCAATTGGAACTGGTCTTATTATAGGAATTTTGTTAGTCATGAGCTATTTATTTCCATATTCATTCATTGATTTTGGATTGGGCGTTTTGCCCTTTCCTATGGTAATTGCATCTCCGACTGGTGTATTCTGCGCATTAGGTATTTATTTATTACTAAAAAAATATTTGACCAAATATAATGTGGATTTATGGGATATTTCAGCAGCAAATTACATTAAATTTTTCAAAAATCAATGGTTTGGAATCTGTTTTATGATAATAACATTTATTACCGCTTGGATCTATATTTCTTTATAATAAAAACTCCCCTCTTCTATATTCTTTAACTTTTTATTTTTTTAATTATAAGAAAAAATTATTTAATCTTAAAATGAATCAAAAAGTTGAATTTAAAAGAATAATTATTCTCTATTAATTAATAAATTTCTGAAAAAACTTTATAATTATAGCCATAATTTTTAGAGCTCTTTTGAGTTAAATTTAAATTAATTTAAGTCATAATATTTTTAAACTACTTATTGTTATAATATTTTAATTCAAAAATATATATTTTAAATTAAAATTATTTTAAAATTAAATAATAATAATTTAGGATAATGAATAAACAAATACTTATTAAGAAATTAAGAGATGTAAATTATGGGAATTTCACCATTTTACAAAATGTTTAAAATAAAAGCTGAGAATTATCCAGCAGATAGAATATCTACTGTCTATGGAAATTTAAAATACACGTGGAAGGAAGAATATTCTAGAATTAATAAACTAGCATATGCATTGAGAAATTTTAATGGACTTAAAATTAAAAAAGGTGATAAGGTAGCAATATTATTTCATAATAGACCTGAATTTTTTGAATCAAATATTGCATTACAAGCTTTGGGTGCAGTTCCAGTTCCAGTAAATTATCGGTATGTTGCATCCGAACTTGAATTTTTACTAAACAATTCAGATTCAATTGGACTTATTTTTGAAGGTGAATTATTAGATTTAGTCCTTAAAGCTAAGCCAAATACACCAAATGTAAGATTTTATATCGCAAAGCCAACAGAAAATCAAACATTACCTGAAGATATGTTTAATTATGATACTTTAATCCAAAAAGGAAAAAATAAGGTCGTTAAAGTAAAAAATATTGGATGGGATGATGATTCGGTAATTATCTATACTGGTGGGACTACTGGTCGTCCAAAAGGGGTAATTCTATCATATGAAAATATGATGATAAATCAAGAAGCTACAATTAATTTGCTGATGTCATTTTTGCCTTCGGTAAAAGATATTGATTATCCAAAATTTGCTAGGAGTAAAGTAGAAGAAAAATTACTAAGAGTTCTTAACATGTTTATTGGACAAATTTATCAGCAATTGTTTAAAGACCCTAATGACACAAAAATAGTGGTCTTCGAGCTACCAACGAAAAAAGGTGCAGTGCCTATTCCACCAATGACAATTAGGCAAGTGGAAGGAAAGTTAAAAATGTTTAAAGGGAAAGCAGAAAAATATGATGTCATTTTTAAAGGATCTTTGATTGACCAAATACGAGATCTCGTTAATATATTACCAAAAGCTTATACAACTAAAGGAAAGTTGAGTATATTACCTGGCTTAATTTATAAATTCTTGTTAGGAGGAATTCATTTAGAAGGTAGTTTCAGTGATAGAATAAACATTATTAAATCCTTATCTGCAAAACCAACCGAAGAAAATATTACAGTTATGTTAATAACACCACCATTGTTTCATCTGGCATCTTATGCTTTGTTTATATTAAATTGGCTTGTTTCTGGTGCAACAATTGTATTACCGGACGACCCAAGTTTTAATGCGGCTAAAATTATCGAGTTAATGAAAGACAATGATGTTACATGGACATTTTTTGTACCAACAATGTGGAAATGGATTGTAGAATACTTAGATAATGAGAAACCCGATATGCGAATTAACTCTTTACAAGTTGCTTTTTCAGGGGCTGCTTTATTGAGAGCTAAAATTAAGAAAAAAATTTTGAAATATTTTCCGGAAACATTAATATTAGACGTTTTTGGACAAACTGAAATGGCACCGGCAGCCTCAGTCAAAATAGATGGCGATGAATCTACAATAAGAGACCGGAGTGTTGGAATAACAGTCCCAAATATTGAAATCAAAATAATCGATGATAACGGAAATGAAGTGCCTGAAGGTGAAATTGGAGAAATTTTATATAGAGGTCCAAATGTGATGAAAGGTTATTATGGTGATGAACAAAAGACAAGGAAAACAATTGATGAAGAGGGATGGCTTCATAGTGGAGATCTTGGATATCTAAAAGATGGAGAATTATATACTATTGAACGAAAAAAAGAATGTATCAATACCGGTGGTGAGAAAGTTTTTCCGTTGGAAGTCGAAGAAATTATTGCCGAGCACCCTGCTGTAAAAGATGTAGTCGTAATTGGAGTCCCGGATGAAACTTGGGGTTCTATTGTCAGAGCAGTAATTATACCAAAAAAGAAGGTAACTGAACAAGAAATACTTGATTATTGTAAAGATAAAATAGCAGGGTATAAAAAGCCTAGATCGATAATTTTCGCTGATAAATTTCCAATTTCTCCAGTCGGAAAAGTATTAAGACAAAAAATAAGAGATATATGGGGAAAACCAGATTCAAAATCCACATTTGATTGGAATCTGATAAAAAATTAAAATCTATTTCTCTATGAGGAAAAAATATAATTAAAAATACTTAAATGGACAAAGTAGATTGCTCTTTTTGCAATTTTTTTTATTTAATTCCTAAATTTTTCTAAAAAATAAATTTGATTTTATTTATAATTAGAGATTTTCTTACTATTTAATATGATACAATTAAAAATAATTATTAGACCATTTTTTTAGGGTCTAATAATTCATCGAGATTTTCTTTAATCTCTAATTTTAAATCTAAAACTACTTCTTTAATTGTTTTTCCTGTTTTATATGCAATAGAAGCGATTTCACTGGCTTTATCATATCCAATAATTGGAACAAGATTAGTTACTAGCATCAGAATATTCTCTAAATTTTTAGAACACACTTTTTCATTGACTTTTAGTTCTTTTAAACAATTTTTTATAAACGATTTAATTCCTCCCGAAAGAATTTTGATAGATTCAAGAAGATTTGTTATTATTAATGGTTTACAGACATTTAAATCAAGATTACTACCATATAATTCACCCAACGAGATTGTAAGGTCATTTCCAATCACTTTTAAACAGACTTGAATTAATGCTTCAGATTGAGTTGGGTTAACTTTACCAGGCATAATTGAAGAACCTGGCTCATTCTGTGGCAAAATTAATTCGCCTAAACCAGCTCTTGGACCACTTCCCATCCATCTAATATCATTTGCCATCTTTAATAATGCAATTGCTAATAATCGAAGTGCGCTACTTATATTTACTAATATTAAATGGGATGCTATATTTTCTGCTTTTACTGGATTTATTTTATAGGACCTATTGTCTAATTTTACTAAATATTTAATTACTTTATTCCCAAAACCTTTATCTGCATTTATACCGGTCCCAACTGCAGTCCCGCTTATTGGTATATATAATAATTGATCGTATATGTTTTCCAAATTTTTTTTACTTATTTCAATTTGACGTTTATATACTTTAAATTCAGTTGAAATTGGAATTGGTACAGCATCTTGTAAATGCGTTCTTCCAACTTTTATAATATCATTAAATTCGGTGATTTTCATGTTTAAAATATTAATTAATTCATTCAGAACAGGAAATAAATTTGAATCTAATTGTTCTAATGTGGCAATGTGCATAGCAGTAGGTATTACATCATTTGATGATTGAGATTTATTTACATGATCATTTGGATGAACTGGAAATTTTTTGCCAAGCGAATATCCAAGTAGTTCATTTGCTCTATTTGCAATTACTTCATTTACATTCATATTTATTTGTGTTCCAGAACCAGTTTGGTAAATGTCCAGTGGAAATTGGTCCAAATATTTATTATCTATAAGTATTTCGTTAATTGCTTGAAATATAGCATCAAATTTTTCTTTATCTATATTTTCTAATTCAAAATTTGCTTGAAGACATGCTTTTTTTACTTTTATAATCGCAAGAATAAAAGATAATGGAAATGTCATTCCACTTATCTTAAAGTTTTGAATAGCTCGTTGAGTATTTGAGCCCCAATATGCTTCATCTGGAACTTCTATAGCCCCAAGAAAATCTTTTTCTATTCTCATTTTAAAAACACTTTCTGCTTTTTTTAATTAATATTTTTGACCGCTTTAAATTTAATTCTATAAATTTATTTATATTCTTTTTTTTTCAAAAATTTAAATTTGTGATAAAAAAAGATTTCTATTGGAAATGAATTTTTCC
>SUPR01000085.1 GCA_005191425.1 Candidatus Helarchaeota ASGARD archaeon Hel_GB_B | reverse complement strand
AGATGAAATAACCCGGATAACTTCATTTCCACAAATTCAAAATAGATGGGTTAGAGAAAATATATACCCAAAAAGTACCCGAAAAACTATTTTATCGGAAAGTTTAAAAGTTGTAAATTAATAGTTGCTTCAGCAATGGAATTGAAAAAATCTCCTTTAATTTTTAAGGCGATAGTTTTATTTTATTTTAATGAATCGATTTTTTTTCAGAAAAACATTTTTTAAATTATTGTAGAAAAACATTAATACCATAATAGAGTCCATCAAAAATTAAAAAAATAATTGAAAATTAATAAATTTAGGAAACTAATTAATTTAATAATTTACATAGACTAACTAAAAAATAAATTTTAATTAAAAAACAATAATTAGAATTATAAAATTTAAAATAAAAACAAGAAAAATAATAAAATAGGATTTAGATTACTTTAATTAAAATAAAATATAAAAAAATAATCATTTTATGATGGTCTAAACAAAATGAGACCAATAATTATAGAAATGGGAAATTATTCCACAAAAATAGGGTATGCTGGAGAATCATTTCCGAGAATAGATATTCCATCTATTTTTGGGCGTCCAGATCCAAAACTTAATGCAGAGATGAAAAATTATCTTATAAATCTATTTGGTCTTAGTGAATTACCGGATTTATTTTGTGGTGATACTGCAATATATTATTCAAAACTTTTAGAAAAAATTCCATTGATTTATAATGAAGACTTTTTCGATATGGATTTATTAGAATATTTTCTTGAATATATATCTTACACATATAATTTTAAATTAAAAGGTCAAGATTTTATTTTAATTCAACCTTTTAATTCTAAAGTTTTACAATCTCTTGGAGAATTGTTATTTGCTAAATATGAATGTAAATCAATAATTCCAGTCATTCAACCTTTTTCGGATTTAGTATCTTCAGGAGTTGAAAATGGTTCGGCGTTAATTGTAGACATTGGGCATTACAATTGTAATATAACCCCAATTTTTAGAGGAAATGTTGTTTCAGAAGGGTTATTAAGAGCTTTTATAGGTGGGGATAATATTACAAGATTATTAGAAGCCGAGATCATTCCATTAATGGAAGATAAGGAATCGTCCTATATAATTGATACATATAATCTTGCGACCGATATAAAGGAATCATTAGCATTCGTTTCGTTATCTCCGAAAAGAGATTTTAAAGAAGCTATGGAAGGAAAATTAACTAAAATTATCCCATTATTCAAGGGAGAAACAATTGAATTACATATACCACTGTACAATAGTTGTGAGATATTATTTAATCCAGGACTTTTTGGTATTAATGAATATTCAATTAAAGATTTAATAATTAAATCTATTTTGAGTTGTACGAATACATTACGCCAGGAGATTGCCAATAATATTATTATTACGGGTGGCACTAGTGCTTTAAATGGACTAAGAGAACGTTTAATTCGGGAGATGATTGGACAGCTTGGGGAATTGGAATTTAATATTACAAGTTATCGTGAAATAAATGACCCAAGATATTCTGCTTGGATAGGTGCGTCTAAAATTTTTGCATCAGGGCAAGATTTATCACCAATTCGTATTAAATTAGAAGATTATACAAGAATAGGCGGAGAGTTGAAGATCGATCTGGATTATTATACAAATATGACCGAAATATCTTTAGGTTCACTAAAAACTCAATTAAATTCAATGGATACGCTGGATATTGCCTTACCCACAAATTATATTTACAAAATTTTACTTAATACATTAATCCAATATCGCCGAATTAATATTTCCAAAATTTCAGAAATTATTCGTATACCGGAAATAAGGGTACTCAAAATGATATATACTCTTTTAGCCCGAAATCTAATTAATGGAGAAGTCGACCAAGAATCATTTGATTTTATTAATTTTGAATTTGGAAAAAAACGGGAATTGTCTGCTGTTCCTAAAACTTCGGCGGATAAGGTAAGTTCTACTGAGCGTTTTGCTGGTTATCAAGAAAAAGAGGTTAATATAAGTGAAGGTCTACGCAAAAAGGTACTAGCAGCTCAAGAAACAACAGAACAAATAACAAATGATGAAAATTTACCTACTTTCTTAAAAATTGACGAAATTAAGAAAAAAGAATGGGAAAAAATGGAAAGTCCAGTTCTTACTGAAAACAAAATTAAAAAATTGAAAAAAACAGTTAAAATTGAAATTAGTCCACAAATGAATACTACTGAATCGCCAAACATCGAAAATATACCAAAAAGAAAAACAGCCCCTCTTCAAGAAACAGAATTCACATTTCAAAAAATTGATCAAGTTTCACAAACTGAATGGGAAAGTGAAGATAGTCCTGTCCTTACACCTGAAAAAGAAAAAAAGATGAGAATTAAAAAATTCCAAAGATTAAAAGAAATTACTGAATTAATACCAGAACCTCAAGAAGTTCAAATAGAACCAAAACGAAACAATCAGCTCCCTGAAGAATTATTATCTCAACCTTCATTTTTATATTATGATAAATCAAAAGGTAATAACCAAGATAATAAATCAAAAGATAGAGAGATTAATGACGCTAAATCTTATTTTAGTTTACTTGATTCCCGGACAAAACCAAAAGAAATTAAAAAATTAGAACCTAAATTATTGACCAGCTTAGACCCTCAAGAAGATGAAGGAACAATAAAAGAAACTCACCAAGATAAGAAAAGTTCTCTATTATTAGGTGATATACCTGAAAGTTCAAAGATTGATAAAAATAAAAACAAATTATTAGGAATTGAAAAAACTGAAAAACCCAGAGATGCAAGACTTTTAGTCCCGAATGTGCCAACTTTTAAATTACTTGAAAATAAATTTGAAGAAAAAATGGACGATGATAAAGTAGAAATTGATGGCCTCCTTAAATCGTCCAGACAGGAAGTTAAGAGAAATAATGTGAATATTTCCGAAGATTTACCTTCTTTTTTAAAATTCGATAAGATAACAAGTGAACAACTTAAAAAAATTAAAGAATTGGAAGAGGAAGAAAAAAGAAAAAAAGAAAAGGAACCTA
Organism: Candidatus Helarchaeota ASGARD archaeon Hel_GB_B; assembly: GCA_005191425.1. Classification (GTDB taxonomy): domain Archaea; phylum Asgardarchaeota; class Lokiarchaeia; order Helarchaeales; family HEL-GB-B; genus HEL-GB-B. Next base: position 11,961 of record SUPR01000085.1, on the reverse strand, counting down.
AATTACTTTAACTTCTGATTTCTTTTCAATATTCTATTAAAACAAACCTTATACAATTTACCATTTATTATATAATACTCATATTTCCCCCAGGATCTTTTCCAGCACATTAATATTTAAAAAAATTATTAGAAAAATCAGGGGTTCATTTTAATACAATAATAAAGGTGAATCGATTAGGAATAATATTTGAATTAGGCAATATAAAATTTTGGTTATTAATTGATTTACTTTCGGATGAATCAAAATTAAGCAAAATAAAGCAATTAGATATGGCTTGAAATCTTTTTTGTAAAGAAAACAAGGTATTTTTTCTTATTGATTTTAATCTTATTATGATATTTTTAATTTTGTTGATAAAAAAGGTTATAGGTTATTATGGACTTGTATAGACAAATTATACTTATATTATTATTCAATTTTATTCTGCTCGAAATTCGGATTTTTTTTTCAATCAGATCTAACTTAATATCTTTCTTGGACTTATTTTGAAATACTTATATATTCATATTATCCATTAAGCTGTCCTTATTCTACACATATTCTAAATATGCGGTGTATTCCTCTAATATTTTTACCAAATTTAATTTTTATTATCTCTAATACCCCAAATTAGACCCCTGATTTAATTATTGCAATTATTATTATAACTATTATCACTATAAATACTACCCAAATTATAATTACCGTCATATTAGCATTAACTATTGCTTGCAAGTTTCCTGTCATTGCATAATTGTATTGGGCACTCATATATGTAATCACAGTAATGATTTATCCAAGTATAATAAAAAATCCAATAATCACGCATATTCCTTCATCAGATGCCATAAGTTTATAATAACCTATTTTATTATTAAATCTATTGTCTGAATAATAATTATAAACATCCTCAGAATAATAAGGATTTGTGGATCTTCTGATTATATCTTTAGCGGTCATCCATATATATTTTATTAATCAATTAATGTTTAAATATTTATATTATAAATCTGATATTTATACAATGAAATTTCTGGCTACCGTCAGTTTCCTAATTGGGTAGAAGATATTTTAGAGAAGATGAGAATGTACCGGATAATCGCAAGAAGGTCTAAAAATCTATTATGGTGGCTATTAAAAAATGGTGTGAAATTAAGTTAGAAAACTAAACTACAATTAATAAAAGCAATGAAAAATAAATAAACTCTTTATTTGTATAATGTCTATTAAAAAAAATAAATAATTTATGTTGGAATTTAATTTATTTTATTATATTTTAATTAGCTTAGAATTTAGGAATATTGAAGAAATCTGAATATAATATGAAGGTTTTCAACAATTTTTAAACTTTAAATTTGAATTTTAGTCCATCAAAAGCTAAAAAAACATTTTGAATTGGCTTATTATTATTAATATAATCTTGCAAAAATTTTATTGGTGGGTTTTTATGAGAAATGTGAGTTAGAATGGCATTTTTAGGTTCTAGACGCCCAACCACTTCCAATGCATCATTAATATTATTGTGGCTATTACTATTTATTTGTGGGCCATAATTGGAGTCTATTAAAACTAAATCTATCTTTTTCTGATTTTTTAAAAAATCCATTGATTTTTTAGGCAATCCCTTAGTATCTAAAAGGTATACAATTGAATAATCGTTAAATTTAATAAAGAATCCAGTGGTGTAAATATTATGGTTCAATAATATTGGGGTTATTTCAAGTGATTTATTTAAATTAATAATTTGATAAACTGGGCATTTTATGAAATGTTCTCTTTTGGGATTTTCCAATAAATCTTTAAATGCTCCTGATAAATCTTCTCCTGAATAATATATCGGAATTTTCTCTTGGCGTGTCCAGCTTAATGGGAACAATCCTTTAAAATGGTCAGAATGGGCGTGTGAAATGAATATATAATCAATATTTATATCATCTAATCCATATTTATTTAATAAATGGGCGCCATAATCAATTAAAAGATTGATATCATCAAATCTAAAAAGGTAAGCGCTACAGTCTCGCCTATATTTTTGATTTTTTCTCGCTTCTCTACAGTTTTTGCATTTACACTTATGACATGGGGTAGTCTGAGCCGACCCACTTCCAAGTATATGTAAATAATTTTTCATTTTTTTCTGAGAATTATTTTGTGTTTAGATTTCATATTAAACTTGAATTAAATTTTTATTTTAAAAATCTTGCAGCTACTAATGCATAAGTTTTGGTAGCATTTATTAAATCTTTTATATCTATATATTCATTTTTACTATGAGCTTGTGTCGCATTTCCTGGGCCAAATACAACCGTTTGTTTACAAAAACCGCTGTTTCGGAAAAACCTTGCATCAGTCGTAGCTGGCATTAAAAATTTAAACGTTTTTTTATGGTAAATTTCTTTATATGTATTTTTCAATATATCTATAATTTCATAATCATATCGATCAACAATTGATGGTTCACTTAAAGAATTGATTTTCAATTCTACATATAATTCATTTTTAGCAGCACTGTCCGGACTCTTTATTGGATAACCTACGTCATTAATTAACTTTTTTAAGCCGTTAATAATCTCTTTTGAATCTTGACCTTGGACCAATCTTATGTCAAGAATTGCTGTACATTCACCTGGTCCTACATTTTCTTTCAGACCAGCTTTAACAATTGAAAGAGTGCATGTAAAATTACTTAAAGCATCAATTAAGGCTTGGAGGATAGAATTGTCCTCATATATTTTTTCAAAAATTTCTTTTGTTCCAAAACATTCAATAAGCATTGATTTTAGTTCATCTTTTGAAAAAGGCGGGATTACCGGAGAAATATAGGAATTTAATTTATGTATATTATTAAATATTTTATTAAACATTTCAAAGGCATTAACACCCAACGCGGGCATTCCAGCATGATAAGAGATACCGTGGGTAATAATTTGAACTTCAAGTCTCCCTTTTTCTCCTATTAATATTGCTTTTGGAAGTGGGTCTAGGCCACTTGGCTCACAAACAATAACTGCATCTGCTCTCATTTTTTCAGGATAATTTGTAATACACCATTTAGTCCCAATTTCTCCTAAAACTTCTTCATCAGAAACACAATTCAAAATTAAATTACCTTTTAATGGAAAGTTTAATCGCTTTAAAATTACAAATGCACTTATCATTGCTGCTAATGGTCCTTTCATATCAACAGCTCCCCTTCCAATTATTCTTTTTCTTTTAATTGAAGCCGAGAATGGTGGCACAACCCAATTTTTCTCATTTTCAATAGGCACAACGTCCATATGACCATTTAATAATAACCGCTTATCACCCGCCCCTTTTAATGTAGCGATCAAGTTTGCTCGATTATTTCCTAATTCAAAAATTTCAGATTCAATTCCATTCTCTTCTAAAAATTTGCTAATTACTTTAGCAACATTTAACTCATTTCCTGGAGGATTCACGCTGTCCGTTTGGATCAATTTTTGACAGAAATTTATTATTTCTTCTTTTGCAGTGTCTATGGCTTTCAAAATTTCTTCTTCATTCATAAATTAACTTTGTCATATATAATTAAAAATTTATAGCAGTTTATCAAATATACATTTATTTTCATTTTGAAGTATCTATAACTGATTAAATTTTATAGTGCTAAAAACATCAATTATTGATCCATTTTTTTATTGATAATAGGATTTTAATTTAAAAATTTAAAAAAATAATTTAATAAAATCTATTGAGCACTTTTTTCTTACAATAATACTTCAATTGACTAAATCTTCTAGCAATATTCCTTTTTTTAAGAAAATAAATGATCCTATGAATACAATCAAATTCCAAATAATAAATTTAAAAGAGTTTGGAAATAAATTATAATTTTTTGAGTTTTAATTAATATTCATTTAAATTAGATTAATGAAATAATATAAATTAGCTTAGACTAATAACGGAACTTAAATTTTAATTACAGAAAATGGCGAAAATAATAAGAATTCGGAAAATAAAATAAGAACTTTTAAGGAAACAATTTTATATTAAAATAATTTTGGTAAAACAATAATTCATATTTAAAATGTAAATTAATAGATTGATGAAAAATGGGTCGAGTTTTTATTACTAAAGTAAATAAAAGTTTAACACATAAAATCTGGAATATATATAAAAAATCTGATTTTATTGGTACATTTAATCCAGCTTTTAGAGATTCTAAAGCTGAGAAAATCTTAATTAAAGAATATAGACGCGTATTAAAGCCATTTATAAATCAACCATATCATAAAGTAATTGTAAAGCATAATGACTTAAATATTATGAATAAATATCACCCTTCAATTCTATCGTTAGAACTTCGGCCATTTTTAAAAGCGATAGATTCATTTGGAATACCAAATCAATATCTATTTATTAAAGCGGGTTCAATAGTACCTCTTTCCCATAATAAAAAGCTGCTAAATCTTGATGAAATAATTGCAGACATGAATTGGAAACTACTTGATGGTAATGCACTAAAACTTCAGCCATATAAAACTAACAATGAAGATGTCCCCATGCTCTATATCCCGAAGATTTTTGACAAGCATACATTATTTATAGCTTTTAATGATGCAAAAACTAACTCATTTTCTGGAGCAACATTATCAATGAAGGTAAGTGCTGTAGGTACAACTGGGTTCAGATTAAAATATCATAGTACATTCAAAACAGATGATGATAAAGCAGAAAATATTTTTGGAAAATGGCTGGTACTTTATTGTGATGCGTTATCGAAAATATGTAAGCAAGTAGTTTCTGTGATTAACTTTAAATACAAAAAACAAGGTACTACATGTACTTATTTTGAATCGAAACCTATTGAGGAACCTTTTGTTTTATCTGGAGATGATATAATTCCTCTGGATTATGCTGGCGAATTAATTATGTTCGGAAAAGTTTATTCTAAAGCATTACATGCTTATCAAACACTTTTCAAGAAATTACCTAAAATAACTTTAAATGGAGAGCCTGCAGAAAAGTATATGCTTGAAATACATAATTGGCTAAAATATCCCGAGCCAGATTTCAATTTTCCAGAAATTGTATCATATTTTCCAGGTCTCACTGTGGAGCAAGATATCGAATGTAGAGATGGCTGTTCAGGTATGTGTTTATTCTCATTAATGACTCATAGTAAAATAGGTGATTTACCGGTACCGAGAAAATGTAAAAATAAAATACGAATTATTACTGGGAAAACAACTAAACCGCGTCACAAAAGACCTTATGAAATTCTTGTTGCATATGGAACCTGTGCTTGTAAAATGTGTGAAGATGCCGATATTAAATTTTACGGCTGCCCAGTATCTCCCGCATTGGCTATTGTTATCCCATTTATGATACCTGGCTTTCCATATCTTAAAGATTTCTCATCTTCAAAAATTCAATATGCATCTCAAATCAATCCTAATTTATATTATATCTATCCAGTTATCTTTCAATTAATATTTAACGCAATAAAAAATCCTAAAGCATTAGTACAAATGCTAAAGATAATGCCAAAGGTCAAATTTTTGGATTTTAAAATTCCATTTTTTAAGAAAAAAACCAAATGAGGGCTATGACTAAATCTGAAGATATATTCAATTTTTTTAAAAAAAAAGAACCTATATTCAATAAAAGTGAAAAAATAGCAAAATATATAACAATATTATCTATGTCTCCCTTTCAAATAGTTGCATATATGACATTAACTGCAATTATTGTCCCAATTTCTAAATTTCCTGCCCTAAATATATTTGTAAATACTATTTCTGGTATTTTTTATATATTAATACCTTTAATTCCGCTTATTGTATTAGGAAGAAAATCTCGATTGGTCGGAGCTCAATTTCCTCGAGAAGAGCGATATATTGTTTTTTTAACAATTATTCCTGGATATTTGACCGTGATATTCATTTATTCATTTATAAGAACTTATTTTAATTTGTTATTATCTCCTCTTATAAATTTTACAATCTCTTATGTTATAGTCTTAATTATCGATTTTATTATTACTTGTATCTTCAAATTTAAAACTTCTATGCATATTTCTGGCGCTATGTGCGGAATAACAGCAATGGGTTTTTATTTGGGCCCATTAATTTTATTATTATATTTGTTTGTTCCTATTATCGCATGGGCAAGATGGAAAATTAAAGGGCACACAGTTAAGCAGTTAATTTCTGGTGGAATTAATGGTTTTTTCACAACATTAATAAGTCAATTTATCTTATTATTATTACTATAAGGGAAAAATTATGAAACGAATAATTTTAGAGAATCTAAATAAAAATAAAAAAATTGAAAATGACTTTATGTTAACAATAATTCCTAAACCAATTGAATATAAATTAGGCACCTTTTTTTACGATTTCAATGCTAATACGACAATTTCATTTGATAATATTGCAGATAATTTGGAAGAGCTCCTGCAAGAACAAATCAATAACAAACTAAAAGAATTAAGAATGAGTTCAATTAAAAAAGTTGAGACAAATAACCAAGATTCATTTGAATTAATAGATAATCTTAAGCAATTTCAAAAAGAACAAGGCTACATTTTAAAAGTTTTTGATTCAAAATGTATTATTTGCTCGGAAACTGATCAAGGCGCTTTTTATGGAATTCAGACACTAATCCAACTTATGGATTCTATAGAAAATAATAGTATATCTTTACCAGAAATCTATATTACGGATTATCCTCTATTACAAATAAGAGGTATTTCAGATGACATAACAAGAGGTCAAATCCCCACAGTAGACAATGCAAAAAGATTAATTAGATTATTAAGTCATTATAAAATGAATTTTTATTTTATTGGCTATGAAACTGAATTTCTTGCAAATAAAGACCATCCTAAATTCGCAGAAAATATGGGATATTTAACCAAGACTGAAATTGATGAAATTCAAAAATATGCTAAAAGTCATTTCATTGAATTAGTACCATTTTTCCAAGTTTTAGGACATTATGATAACATACTTTCTCTCCCAGAATATATTGATCTTGCTGAGTTCCCAGGTTCTCAATGTCTTAATATTATTGATACTGAAAAGGTTAGGTCGTTTCTCGATAATATTATTAAAAATATTTCTGATACTTTTGATTCTAATTATATTCATATTGGGGGAGACGAATCATGGGATTTTGGAAAATTTAAATCAAAAGATATTATAAAAGAAAAAGGTATTGGTAAGGCTTATTTTGATCATTATTATTGGGTATATAAAAAGTGTAAAGATTATGGTAAAGAAAACATCTTTCTTTATCATGATATAGTAGCTCATCAACAAGACTTCTTAAAAAATATCCCTAAAGATGTAATCATGTTTTACTGGAAATATTTTACAAATAATAAACTATTTTATCGCAAATCAAAATATTTGAAAAATTTCGGATTTAGAGTAATAGTAAGTCCTACAATATTTAACTGGAGCCGTTTTTTCCCTGATTTCAAATTGTCAACAAAAAATATCTTAGCATTATATAATTATGCGAAAAAAAACGAGTTTCTGGGCGGAATCACTTCTCAATGGGGCGACTATGGTCATGAAGACTTGAGAATAAATCATTATTATAGTTATATTTTTTCTGCATGTGCATTATGGTCCTATATAAATGAAGAATATTTTAAATGTGCTTTAGCGCATCAATTTTTTGGATGTAAAAAAGGTGATCTTACCATTATTAATATTTTGGATAAATTAACTTCGATTCATAAATTCTTTTCGAAATTGCCCCCTAATTTCTATATAAAATTCTGGGAACATCCCTTCTTAAGACAGAGACCAAAAATTAATATTAAAAAATATAACAAAATGGAAAATATCGCAAATAATATTTTAGATTCACTAAAAAATGCCCAAAATAAGGTACAAAGAAATAAAGATTGTTTACAATATCTCGAATTCAGTGCAAAACTCGTAAAATTCCTCGCAATTAAATTTAAAGAAACCGAAAATATAAGTAAAATCCTCTTAAATCCGAGTATATTAGAAAATAAAGCTATTAAAACAGGAATTATTAAAGACATCAAATCAATAACAAAAATGCTAAACGATCTAAAAAATGATTATGAAAAATTATGGCTTATCTGTGCTAAAAGATCTGGATTAGATAGATTACTAAAGAAATATGAAATTATGAATTTTTATTACCAGAAAAAAATTGAAGAAATTAATAATAATATTAACTGGGAGGACCCTAATCATCCCGCCAAATGGATTACTGTATCTGGGCCTAAAAAATTCCAGAAACCACGATATTATAGAAAAACAATTATTATTGAGAATGAATTCCAAAAATGTTATTTACAAGGCATTGCTAATCATTACATGAAAATTTATGTAAATGGTGATTATCTCGGCTATGTATTATCCAGAAATTCACTTTCTTACGTAGCTATGGACGGACAAATAAAATTATTTGATATAACTGATAAAATTAGAAAAGGTAAAAATGTTATTGCAATAGAAAGTTATAATTTTATTTCTAATAATGAAGCAATAAATATTTACATAGAATTTATTGACAATATTAAAAATAAAAATAAAATTGTTATTTCAGATTCAAGCTGGATAGGTACTACAAATGTTAAAGATAATTGGATTAAAAATGACTATAATGACAGTGACTGGAAAAAAGTAAAGATTGCTGGAATGTCTCCTGGTTATAATGGTAGAATTATTAAACCATATCTTAGCAATAATATTAAATCCATCAATACATATAATTTTGGCTTAAGATTAACTTTAGAAAGTTATTTACCTTCAATATTTCGCCCATTGATTGGGCTTGCCTTGAAATTATTGGCATTAGAATAAAAAATACACGAAATCTAACTATGTAAATAATCAATGAGAAAAATAAACAAACAAATTTTTTTCTAAATTTATTTTGTGATTTTATAGCTATTTCGTTTCATTTTGCGCATAATTTTATTTATAAAGTATGGTTGGAAAATTTAGGTTAAAATTTTAGAAGAATATTCCAAAATAAGTAATAATATGGCATGATTTAACAAAATAAATTTAATAAGAAGAATAAATTATGACATTATTTTAGCTATATTTTATAATATATAGAAAAACTTCTATGCGATTTATTGGTCAGCGTAGTTTATAAATATTTTTTATTAATGAAAATTAAGTCAATTATCAAGTGATTAAAATGAATAATAATAAGATTTTCGGTTTATTGAAAATATCTTCTAATGGTCTATGTAACTTCTATAAAAAATTAGACCATTCAAATAAAAACTTCGATCCACAGATTATTTCTGGTTTCTTTTATGCAGTTGATAAATTTATTCAAGATTTTATCGGGGAAAACATTGTTGAAATTAAGACATTAAATTATAAAATAATTTTCAAAAAGTTCAATGATGAAATAAACGTTTATTTTGTAAATAATGATTTTACAGATTATTCACAATTAAATAATAAAATATTCGATAGTCCTAATTATTTATTATCGAATATTATAGCAATATAACTTTAACTAAGAGTTTTCTGGTTTATTTTGTTCATTATGATTTAAAAATGATAATATACTCTTTTTATTATGTGTTCTTTAATATGAATTTTTTTAAGGTACTGTATTTATTTAAAATTTGATGTTTTAGAAATTTGTTCCAATCATTCACTGGATATATATCAAATTCAGCAATAATTAATGATTGTTCAATAATTTTACTTGATGTTAAAAGCAATTTTGAGTTAATATTTGCCATTAAATCACATTTTTTAAAATATTTTTCACTATTTAATATATACAATTTACCTGGAGTAACAAGACCTACATAATCAATATAATTTTCAATGTTCAAAAATGGATATGCTGCATCATTGAAGCATTCTACAATTATATTCTCAAAATTACTATTTAAATAAGAAAAACAACTCTCAACAGATATAGAAAAATTATTGACATATAATTCTTCAACTTCACTCATTGAATTAATGAATTTAATTTGTTCAGGAATGTATAGTTTTTTTATTTTTTCAATTATTTCTTGTATTCCTATATGATTTTGATTTATGTAATATTTAGATTTTGGTATAAAATTTGGTTTATTTAAGTTAGTAAATCTTATTAAGAATATTTCATCAAAAAATGTCTCGTTAAATAATTTTTTAGTAGGTCCTAAAACTCGGTGGACTGGATTTAAAATTAATGGGTTAATTTTATACGAGAATTTTGCATCTTTTAATAAAGTTAATATATCTTTTGAATAAAAATCACCAAATTTAAAATAATATTCCAAAAAATTATAATTATACCAATAATTAAAACCAGAATGTGGTTTAAACGGTATGATTTCCAATCCTAAACTCTTGAATATCTGAGTTAATATTCTTGCCACAGATGTCTTACCTGAATCAAATTTATTTTTCCCAATTAGCATAATGTTCATTTAAATACACGCTAGAAATTATCTAATATTAATTATTGCTAAAAATATTATTATAATCTACTTAAAAAATATTTAAATTTAAAAGAAATTTTTAGATGTAATAAATTATTCGCCCATTTTCCTTTTACATTATATAATTTTCATGTTATAAACGAATAATCATTGATAATACTCTATCTAATCTCCATAACCTTTTGGATTTTATAAGAAATTTGGTAATTTTTTAAATATTTTGGTTTATTCTTATTTTGTTATTAGTTTTTCTTTTTAATTTACCCTAAACCTATTTTATATTTATTTAATCTTTAAATTATAATTTAAAACTATTTTTTATTTTGAAAAAACCATTATTCTTAAAATTGGTACATTAAAATTTAGAAATAATCCATTATTTTTGAATTAATTACTCGTATTTTTATTTAGTTAAAAATATGCGCCAATAATTAAATATTTATCGCATTTTCTGGGAAAAAATATAAAACTCGCCAATTGGAATATGTTTTAAAAAATATTAAAATCACAAATAATACCCCAAATATTAAGGATAGGATTAATCTTAAATATTATTGGGAAAATATCATTTTTAATTTGTTTTTAATGATTTCTGAAATCCAAATGGGTAATAAAATTGAGTAAATTAAATAAATTTCGGAAATATTTATTAATATCGAGTATTGTTTTAATGGGTATAAGTTTTCTTTTTATGAGATATGACCCATATATTGCTTTTTATGGGACTAATATAACTCAGAAAAGTATTTCTTTTTATAGTCGTGATGGATTATTAATAAAAGGTGTACTTTATTACCCAATTGATTATAATGTAAGTAAGACCTATCCTGCAATAGTATCAATTCATGGAATAAATTCTAATCTAATGGCACATACTAGATTAAATATTGAATTTAGTCGCAGACACTTTTTTGTACTTGGAATTGACCTTCGGGGGCATGCCGGATCTCAAGGGACATGTACACTTTCAAAAGATGAGCCATTTGATATAATGGGTGCAATTGATTATTTATACAAAATTCCGCAAATTAATAAAAGCGAAATTGGAATTATAGGGCACTCATTAGGTGCAATGTCTGGTATTAGAGCTGCTTTTAACGATTCCAGAATAAGAGCTACTGTTGCAATAGCACCTCCCCCTTCAGTATCTATTCTTTTATCATATTATATTAAAAATTTTAACCTCGGTTATATTCAGAACCTGTTAGGTCTAGATTTCAATATCTCTGACCCACATGAACTTTATTTACGCTCTCCAATGTTTTGGGTCAATTCTACAATGCCAAAAAATCTATTGATTCAAGTAGGTTGTGCTGATGAACTAGCTCAGGATGATATTCTTGTCCTTAGAAATGCCACTAATAACGCTTCTGCAGAAGTCGGGAAACTTTATGGGAATTTCTCACTTGGAACTGCACGTCAATATAATATATATTATAGAAATCCAGGAGTCCAACACGAAGAAGAGCCAAGAGTTCCGGAAATTATAATTGATGCAATTTTATGGATGGAAAATAGTTTATTAGGTCATGAGCAAGGGACATTAAATACTACAGACC